>NZ_JBNXVS010000033.1:0-71672 GCF_050565655.1 Nodosilinea sp. AN01ver1
ACAGCTCTCGAATCAGAGCATCTTTCTCCTCAGAACTAAGGCCTTCTAAGGGCGGCAGGTCTTTCATGGCAAAAGTCTACCACCCTCTCTCATTCGCCGGTACCCGTCAACCTAGTTGAGCAATTACAAATATAAGTTGATGTAAGTTGGGTTGAGGCCACGTTGGCATAGCCTTGCCGAAGGCAATAACCCAACGCCCGCATGGGTTACGCTATCGCTAACCCATCCTACGTTTGCATCAGCCCATACAGTTAAAACCGCGCTACCTCTGTAAAGGCTTTGGCCAACCAGTCAGAAATACTGGGTATCACCCACTTGGTAAAGTCGCCGTCAACCCGAGTTTCCTGCGGTACGGTTTCATAGACATTGTTAGAGCCTTGGGGCGATTTAGGCTCGTCGCTGAGCTGAAAATCAAAGCCGATCGCCAGCAGCAGCGCATCGACCAGCTCCGGCGAGAGGCGCTGCAGGGCCGCCAGCACTCGACCGACATCTCCCACGTAGTAGTCGCGGGTCACGTGAGTCGCCGACTGCACCACCGCTTCGGCCACCAGTTCAGGGTCGTAGTAGGGCGGAAAGCCCCTGGGCTTAAAGCCCAGTTTGGTTTGCGCATTGTTCCACAGAGGAGTATTCATCACCGAAGGCTTAACGCTGGTGACGCCGATGGGCAATTTTTCGTGCATTAGCTCCACCCGCAGCGATTCTAGAAACCCTTCCACGCCGTGCTTAGAGGCCGAATAAGAGCTTTGGTACGGTATCGATCGCAGCCCCTCCACAGAGGAAATGTGAACGAGAGCGCCTCTGCCTTCCCGCTTAATTAGCGGCAGAGCTACCATCGCCCCGTAGGCCTGTCCCATCAGGTTGACATCAATCACTCGCCGAAACTCTTCTGGAGTAGTCTGCTCAAATAGCGCAAGAATGACCACACCGGGCACATGCACCCAGGTATCCAGCCGTCCGTAGGTTTCGATCGCCTTGTCGCCAATTGCCTTAACCTGTTCAAAGTCGGAAACGTCGGCCAAAATAGCGGTCGCCTCACCCCCCAAAGCCTGAATAGCCTGCTTGAGCGGAGCCAATTTTTCGTCACTGCGGCCCGATATAACCAGCTTTGCCCCCTCTTTAGCCAGGCGTAGTGCCGTAGCCCTCCCGATGCCGCTGGTAGCCCCAACGACAACGACTACCTGTTGATCTAACGGTTTAAGCTGCATAGGACAAAAATCTTTTACGGTTGTTGGGCACATCGAGAACCGCTACAACGCTGACCCCGTTGCAAGTTTCCTTCAGTTCTGAAAGATAAATTGCAGCGGTTAGGCGAGCCGTTAAAGCTACTAAAACAACGCTTTGGCAGTACAACAGATGCGATTTCTACATGTATCTTTACATTCAGAGTATGGGCTAGCTATGCTTTAGCCGTCCGCCAAACGAAAGAGTTTTTTCTGCATAATGAAAAGCCCTGAATTTTAGCTGTCTCTCAGTCGAGCTACATCGGTCAAAGGAAAAATGACAAATTGCAGATTTTCTTCTAACAGCGAATTCTATTTGGTTGCACCCGGTTGGTTAGGAACATCGCAGTGCAATGCCCCTGCGAGATCCGTATTTTGAATCAGGGTTTATCAAGGCAGTTTTCGTATAAGTAGCAAAGCTCCCGATAGGGTACGGGCGGTAAGATAGGGAAGGCTGACGCGGTTTGGGTGGCTTGAGTGGGCCAAACGGCTCGCCAAACTCCCGGTTGCGTAATGTTGAACACCATTGGGGGGTACCAATGGGCCTATAGTGCTTGTCGATTGAGTTTCTAGAGAGAGGCGTGATGAGCGGACTTGGCGGACTGAATAAATCTCCCAACGGTGTCGTGCTGGGCATGGTGCAGCTCCAGTTGCCCAACATCGCCACACCCGAAGATTTGGCGGCCCAAACCCAGCGCCTTGTGGATATGGTGGCCAAGGCTCGGCGCAATATGCCCACGATGGATTTGGTGGTGTTCCCAGAATACTCGCTGCACGGGCTGTCGATGGACACTAACCCCGACATCATGTGTCGGCTGGATGGCCCTGAGGTAGAGGCTTTTCGCCAGGCCTGCATCACTAATGACATCTGGGGCTGCTTCTCAATTATGGAGTACAACCCCGGCGGCAACCCCTACAACAGCGGCATTATCATTGACAACACGGGCGAGATGACGCTGTACTACCGCAAGCTGCACCCGTGGGTACCGGTTGAGCCGTGGGAACCGGGGAATTTGGGCATTCCAGTGTGCGAAGGCCCCAACGGCAGCAAAATTGCGCTAATTATCTGCCATGACGGCATGTTTCCCGAAATGGCGCGGGAATGCGCGTACAAGGGGGCCGAGATCATGATTCGCACGGCGGGCTACACGGCCCCCATTCGCCACTCCTGGCGGGTGACCAATCAGGCCAACGCGTTCTGCAACCTGATGGTGACGGCCTCGGTTTGCATGTGCGGCACCGATGGCACCTTTGACTCAATGGGCGAGGGCATGATCGTCAACTTCGATGGCGAACCGCTGGTGATGGGCAGCCACCGCCCCGACGAAATTATTACCGCTGAAGTGCGCCCAGACTTAGTTAGAGAAGCCCGCATTCACTGGGGCGTTGAGAACAATATCTACCAGTTTGGCCATCGGGGCTACGTGGCGGTCAAAGGCGGTGCCCAGGACTGCCCCTACACCTACATGAAAGACATGGTAGATGGATCCTATCGTTTGCCCTGGGAGGAGCAGGTGGTGCATACCGATGGCACCGGCTGCGGATTTGCGGCCCCAACCCGAACGTACAGCGGGGAAGAGCTGCCTCCGGCGATCGATAAGGTGACGCCGTAGCCTGACCTGCCGCTGGCGATACTGCTGAGGCTGATACTGAATCTGGCTCACAGGATCCTGATGCCAACCCGATACCCGGTAGGAAGCATTGCAGTGCAGTGCCCCTACCCTTTACGGATTCACCACCATCGCCGTGCCGCCGCCGCGTCGGGTTGGTTCTGCCGCCGCCAGTATGGTGCCGTCGGACCGGATGATCAGCCCAGCGGCGGCTCCAATTTCGGGTACAGGCTCTAGAACATGTCCCAGGGCGGTGAGCGATCGCCCGATCGCGCTCTGCTCAAAGCCGCCATCGACCTGGGTGGAGCCACCGTTGCGCTGGGAAATGCGGGGAGCCGCGATCGCCTCCGGTAGCGGCAGACCCAGATCGATCAGGTTGACCGCAATGCCAACCACGGTGGTGATGATGGTGGAGCCACCGGGGGAGCCAAAGGCCAGCAGATCGCCCGTGGGGCTGCGGGCGATCGTAGGAGCCATGCTGCTGCGGGGCCGTTTGCCCGGCTCGGGCGCGTTGGGGTGAGGGCTAACGGCATCGAAGTCGGTTAGCTCGTTGTTGAGAATAAAGCCATAGCCGGGCACCACCATGCCCGAGCCGCCGATCGATTCGAGGGTGAGCGTGTAAGATACGGCGTTGCCCTGGCGATCGCTGGTGACGAGATGGGTGGTCGAGGTGCCAACCTGGCCATCGGACTGGGCTACGGTGGGCAGCCCCGTGAGGCTGGGGCTGGGGTCGTTTTGGTAGGGCAGCGGGTTACCGGGGGCGGCGCGGAAAGCTGGATCGGCGGGGGCGCGGTCACTAACCAACGCGCGGCGAGTTTGAATAAACCCATCGCTTTGCAACCCCGACAGGGGCACATCCACATACTCGGGGTCGCCCAGGTAGGCGTTGCGATCGGCAAAGGCCAGCCGTTCGGCTTCAATCACCTGGTGCCAAACAGTCGGAAGGTCAGTCTGACTCGGGTCAAACCCGTCTAGAATGCGAAAAATTTCGCCCGTGGTGATGCCGCCGCTGCTGGGTAGCCCCATGCCGTAGAGGGTGTAGCCCCGGTAGGGGGTCACGGTTGGGGGTCGCACCCGCACCGCGTAGCGATCGAGATCGGCCAGAGTGAGCCCGCCGGGGATGACGGGAAAGGGGGGCTGGGCTACGGCGGGGGGCTGCTGCACGGTTTGGGCGATCGCCGCCCCAATCTCACCCCGATAAAAAGCATTCACCCCCTGCTCCGCCAGCAGCCGATAGGTTTTGGCCAGGTCTGGGTTCTTGAAGCGGGAACCAGCGGCGGGCGGGCCGCCACCGGGCAGGTACAGAGCCTGGGTAGAGGTAAACGCGGCAAAGCGAGCCTGGTTTTGCTCGACCTGGCTGGCAAAGTTGGCGTCAACCTCAAAGCCATTTTCGGCCAGGGCGATCGCGGGCTGCAGCGCCTCGGCCAGCGACAGGGTGCCGTAGCGGCTCAGCGCCTCGGCCCACTCCAGGGGCGTACCCGGTACCCCCACCGCCAGGCCCGACGAAATTCGGTTGGGGGCAAAGGGCAGCAGCCCACCCGTGGGGCTGTCGGGGTTTTTGAACAGATCGACCGTGGTGGCGGCGGGGGCCTGCTCGCGACCGTCGAGGGTAATGACGCGATCGCTCTCCTTCAGGTAAATCACCATGAACCCACCGCCGCCAATACCCCCCGAAAAGGGATCAGAAACGCCCAGGGCGGCGGCGGCGGCAACGGCGGCATCGATCGCGTTGCCCCCCCGCTTTAGAACATCAAGGCCAATTTGGGTGGCGCGGGCGTCTTCGGTGGCCACGGCCCCACCGCGCCCCTCGGCCACCGCCATGGCGGGTTGAGCCGACAGCGGATTGCTGAGGAGGGCGTAGCCGATGCAAAGGCAAATCCCCAGTACCGCCAGCACAATTCGTCTAGCCATGTCGCTGAGCCATAGTTCTTGTTTTCAAGACCCACCCACCAGCTGAGTTGACAACGCTATCGATGGTTTCGGCGCTAAACAATTGTCGGTTGTCTCCAGACAGGAAGCACATTCAAACCTGTGGGTTTCAATTAGCCTACTATGCCTTTGGAAAGCTCATCCTATCTAGCCATTGACTGTTATCTTATTTACGACTTCTCTTACCATAGGGAAGATAGATTTAGCGTAATGAAACCTTTCACCCGTCTACTCCCCTAATGGCTAAACTCATTTTGATCCGCCACGGGCAAAGTCTGTGGAATGCGGCCAACAAGTTCACGGGCTGGGTCGATGTGCCAATGAGTGAGCGAGGGCGAGCCGAAGCTACAATTGCGTCGTGTAAGCTGCGAGATGCGGGCTACACCGTGGATATTTGTTTCACCAGTATGCTAATTCGGGCGATCGAAACAGCGATCGTCTGCCTGACCGAATGTGACCCGGTGCGCGGCGATCGCATTCCCTACATCTGGCACGATCCGGCTGAACCTGACTGGCACGGTTGGGATCATCACTTTGGCCAACCCGAGAAAGAACTCAAAATCATTCGATCGCCAGCCCTAGACGAGCGCTACTACGGCGACCTCCAGGGATTAAACAAAGCCGAAATGGCGGAAAAGTTTGGCGAAAAACAGGTTCACCTCTGGCGACGTTCCTACGATGTGCGCCCGCCCGGCGGCGAGAGTTTGGCCGACACGGTCAAGCGGACGGTGCCCTTTTTTGAGCAAGCAATTCTGCCAGAACTCCAGGCCGGAAGAAACGTGCTGGTGGCGGCCCACGGCAATTCTCTGCGAGCAATCTTGATGTATATCGATCAGATGGGCGAAGATGAGGTAGCCAGCTTAGAACTGGCCACGGGCGTACCCATTGTGTACGATGTCGATGCCGAAGGGGCGTTTACCAACAAAGAAGTTCTGAGTCAGTAATGCGTTAGAAATGCTTCAGGATGTTTTCTGCGACGTTTTTTGGTAGTTAACCCTACCGTCTGCCAGGCCTGAGTTAGAAGCTTAGGGCGACTATTGGCGGCTAGGGTCGGTCTGTACCTTACGCCCTAGACGCCTTACCCCTTGCGCTGGTGCCTCAATCTGAGCGAATCGTCAGTTCACAAATCGGCTATCCTTAGTTTCGTCAATCGTTTACACAGCTGTATAGAATGACTTTTTCCATGATTTTTGCCTGAGCCCGAGCGACTCATCGTGTAGAGAGGTTGGTAGACTAGATAGTATAAATCAAGCCGATCGCGTTTTTTCATGACTATCAATCTTAAATATAGGAACCATTTATCCTGTTCGTAACTATAATCAATGTGGAATCGGTAAAGAGGTTCTGAGCGTTCCTTTGAATCGTTAGATAGGTTGAAAGGGCAAACGTACTAAGAGACCTTGAAGAAAATCTTCTGACGGTCATCATGAAATTCGATGTGTACCCTATGGACGTTTTAAACTATGGCAGTAAAAAGTAAGGAATCTTTGACGGGCAAAGAGCTGCTGGCCAAAGTCAAAGAAAATGATGGCCTGACCAAGCGCGAACTTGCTAAGGAATGCGGCTACTACACCGTTGGCAAGGATGGTCAAGTTCGTGTAAACTTGGCCGAGTTTTATGACGCGCTGCTGTCTGCTAAGGGCATTCAGCTTGAGCCTGAAAAGACCAAAGACGGTCGAGGCCGAGAAGCCTCCTACAGCGTCACGGTTCATAAAAATGGTCAAATCGTGATTGGGGCCGCCTACACTCAGGAAATGGGCCTCAAAACCGGCGATGAGTTTCAAATTAAGCTGGGCTACAAGCACATTCGCCTGGTCAAGCTCGATAGCGAGGGCAACGAAGAAGGAGAAGAGTAGGCTTTAGCTAAGTTAGCTTTGACCAGCCATTCTTGCCGAGTGATGCTTATCGGATGAAGTATGTCGAACGAATCTCCAGGGCTACCCCAGTCAAGGAGATACGTCGGTAGGCCTAATGGTTTATGGGGTGCGTTACGCCTAGCAGTAGCGCACCCTATTTAGTTATCCTGGTTTTTGATTGGCTCTTAACCTTTGCCACAATCTACTCCGTAGCACTGGCTAATCAGGGTTTTTCACAAAGAGAACCATCCTGTGGCTCAAGCTACGCTTACGCAAATGGTCCATGCCGCCAGCGCGGCCCCCTCAGTAGTAACAGCACCCATAGATGAATTAATCATCACCTGCCATGCCCCTGCGATCGCGCCCTTTGATCTGGCCCATGACCCTAGCGCTGCGGTAAATGCAGTACAGCGCCACCATCTGCACCAGGTGGTAGACGGCCAGGGGGCTGAGGGGTAAGCCCTGCCTGGGAATGAGGAGAATGCTAGCGGCCAGCCCAGAGATAACCATGCCTGTGGCCATCCAGGTGAGATCTGGATTTGGGCGTTGCTTTGGCGACCTGCGGTGCTGCCGCCCAAACGGCCTCAGCTGAACGAGGAGCACCAGGGTCAGGGCGCTCAGGTAGTCGGCAACGCTGATGGCAAAGGCCCAGGGGCTGGTGTCTAGCCTGAGGACCCAGGCTAGTTTGGCGATCGCCAAAATCAGCACCCCCACGCGCCAGCGCTGGGGCACCAGCAGAGCGACGGCGACAAGAATACAAAAGCTAGCGATCGCCAGGGCCAGCACCATCCCCTGCCAGAGCCAGAGGCGCTGCTCCCAGACCAGCTGGGGGCCAAACCCGTGCAGCGTGCCGCCCAAAAAGGCCGCCCCACCGACGCTGCTAAAGGCGATGGCCCAGACCCGTGCCAGCCAGCCTCGACCCAAAAGCCCCGCCGCAAACAACAGACACTCCAGGGCGATCGCGTAGTCGGTGAGAGTTGTTAGCGGTTCTGTCATCAAAGGCCGGGCTAGATCGAGCTAGGTTGCGCTGAACAGCCATTCTCCCACAGGGCACTGGGCTGATCGCCTGCAAACTAAACCAAACCAGATTCAACCGCTTTTTTTAGCACGGGCAGCACCCAGGCAATAAAAATACTGCTCAAAATAGCTATTTCTAAAATGATTAAGCCTGAGACGGGTTGAAACCAGGTTTTCCAGGCTCCTTTTTTAACGTTCTGCCACCACTGCGCAACCTGCTCTGGCCAGAGCTTTGGGCGATCGCGATCGCGCACTTTTCGAGTCAGCATAGATAGCAGTAATGGCGTGCCACCCACTCTGGCATTCATTAACAGATGCAGTGCGATCGCGCTCACCATCACCACCCACGAAATTAGGTGAGCATAGTACCAACCATGCTGAAGCTCTCCCTTCGGCAGCCAGGTTTCGTCCATCATTTTGCCGCTAAAGAGGGCAAAGGTAAGGGCCAAAAGGGCCAGCGTGTTGGTAAACCGATTGAGGGTATACCACCAAATCGGCTGACCAACCTGAGCCAGATGGGCTAACGAATTGGGCTGCACCAGCCGCCGCTGCCCGCGATGGAACGCATAGACGACAAAGGCTGGAAATATCAGCAATGTCCAGAGACCAAAGGTGCCGTGAATCCCTTCAATATCTTTAAAGACGGGTAAAGGAATTCGGCCCCAGCGACCGTCGTAGGTGTCATAGGTCCAGAAAGCCGTTAAAATTGCTGCCACCAAAAACAGCCCCGTCAAACCGTGCAAAATTCGCAGCAGAAGGGGCTGATAAGGCTGTGTCGTTTTCATAAACTACAGTAAATAAGTATCCAAGATATAGGCAGGCCGATACTGTGGGTTCAAAATAACCCGAGTTAAATCGGCCCTAAACAAGCCAATCTTATCCCAAAGGATGATGTCACGGGCGCAAGAGTCATGCTCAACTATAATCTTTTGGCAATTTTCAAAAAACGACTAAAGTAGACTCATTTATGAATAAAAAATGAGGAGGACTGAGCTGATGTTTTGATTAAATCACTGGCCAGAAGATAACTAAATGATGGTCACGTTTGGCTAGGCGTACAAGGCTGTCTGTTGGTTTTCAACCTGGCCACACCGCTGAGAGGCTCAGGGCGTGTCATCAATCGTGGCCAAAAACCTTGCACACCAAGCCCTGCCACGCCCGCCCCAAAGGACAGGCTAGGAGCTGTAACCCTTCGTTTTTAGGCATTCACAGCTAATTGATGACGGCTCCTAGCGATCGCAATTTGATTCAAAACTTGCTTGACTTAGAGTGCGCTCTAACATTTAAGGTGCAGCTATGGAACCAGAACTCACCATTCAGCAGGTCGCTCAAGCCACCGGACTTAGCGTACATACCCTGCGCTACTACGAACGCTGCGATTTGATTGCCCCCATTGGTCGCTCGACCAGTGGCCATCGCCGCTACTCGGCCAACGACCTGCGCTGGATTGAGTTCTTAAACAAGCTGCGGCTGACCGGCATGCCCATTCGTCAGATGCAGCAGTATGCGGAGCTAGTCAGGTCTCAGCCTGACTCCGGGTTTCACAGCCGACGGCAAATGTTGGAATCGCACCGCGAAGCGGTGTTGGCCCAGATTCAGCAGCTGCAAGACAACCTGGCCGTCATCGACTGGAAGATTCAGCACTATAGCGAGTTAGAGGCCAACCTAAATGACTCACTCAAAACACCCCCCCAAACCCGTTCGGCCTGATGCCGATACGGCCCGGTTTCGGCAGGGGTGGCAGCAGCTCAACGCCATCGACGGGGCCGCCGGAGCGCAGGTGATCGCCAGCCTCCAAGACATTGCCCCCGACCTGGCCCGCTACGTGATCGAGTTTCCCTTTGGCGATATTTATAGCCGACCTGGGCTGGACTTGAAATCTCGAGAAATTGCCACGATCGCGGCGCTGACCGCCCTGGGCAACGCCCAGCCCCAGCTCAAAGTCCACCTTCAGGCGGCGCTCAACGTGGGCTGTAGCCGGGCAGAAATTATCGAAGTCGTGATTCAGATGGCGGTCTATGCCGGTTTTCCGGCTGCCCTCAACGGTATGACCGCCGTCAAAGAAGTCTTTGCCGAACAGCACTAGCGCCGATTCAACAAACGCAAACTAAACCAGGAGTTTAAGCATGAAAACCCGCAAATTAGGTCAGCTAGAGGTCTCCGCCATGGGGCTGGGCTGCATGGGCATGTCGGAGTTTTACGGCGATCGCGACGAAGCTGAGGCGATCGCCACCCTGCACCGCGCCCTGGAGCTAGGGGTCAACTTTCTCGACACCGCCGACATGTACGGCCCCTTTACCAACGAAGAGCTGGTGGGGCGGGCAATTCAGGGGCGTCGCGATCAGGTGGTGCTGGCCACCAAGTTTGGCAACGTGCGCACCGCCGAGGGCGGCTGGGGCGGCGTCAACGGCCAGCCCGATTACGTCAAACAGTGCTGCGATGCCTCACTCAAGCGCCTGGGGGTAGAGGTAATCGACCTCTACTACCAGCACCGGGTCGACCCCACTGTGCCGATCGAAGACACAATTGGCGCGATGGCCGAGCTGGTGCAGGCAGGCAAGGTGCGCTACCTGGGCCTGTCGGAGGCGGCCCCAGAGACCATTCGTCGGGCCGCTGCGGTGCACCCAATTACCGCCCTGCAGACCGAATACTCGCTCTGGAGCCGGGAGCCAGAGGACGACATTTTGCCCACGGTGCGCGAGCTGGGCATTGGCTTTGTGCCCTACAGCCCTCTGGGGCGCGGGTTTTTGACCGGAGCTTTTCAAAGCCCCGACGACTTTGCCCCCGACGACTATCGCCGCCACGCGCCTCGCTTTCAGGGCGAAAATTTTGCCAAAAATCTGGCCCTAGTCGATCAGGTGAAGGCGATCGCCCAGGAAAAAGGGGTTACCCCAGCCCAGCTGGCCCTGGCCTGGCTGCTGGCCCAGGGCGATGACGTGGTGCCGATTCCAGGCACCAAGCGCCGTCAGTACCTGGAAGAAAACGTGGCGGCGGTCGATATTGCGCTCTCTGCCACAGACCTGGAGCGCCTCGACGCCGTGGCTCCCCAGGGGGCGGCGGTGGGCGATCGCTACGCCGATATGAGCACCGTCAACCGCTAGAGCCACTCTAGTAGGAGCATTATTTTGTTGTAACCGTCCCCTAGCCCCTCCGGGGCGGCTCCGCCAACGACTCCGCTCAGGGGACGGTTACCAATTTTTCATTCTGAACTTTTCATTTTGAATTTTGCACAGCAGTCTAATGCTGGTCTAAAAAGCCTTTGACCACAAACTCATTCACCCACTGTTGAATAATCAGCGTCAGCGGCAGGGCCAGCAGCAGGCCCAAAAAGCCAAACAACACGGCAAACACCACCTGAGACAGCAGCGTTACCGCTGGCAGCAGCGAAACCTGCTTTTTCATCACCAGCGGGGTCAAAATGTTGCTTTCAACCTGCTGAATCACTACGTATAAGATAATCACCGCGATCGCCTTCCAGGGAGCATCAAGCAGCGCGATCGCTGCGGGTGGAAGCACGCTTAAAAAAGGGCCAAGGTTAGGAATAAACGCTAGCAGCCCGGCCAGCAGCCCGTTGGCAAACGCCAGGGGAATGCCCAAAATCCAGAGGCCGATCATGCTCATCGTGGCGATGATCGTCATGTTGAAGAGAATGCCGATAAACCAGCCTGAGATAGCTTCTTCGCAGTTGTCGAGCACGTGGCTCACCTGCTGCCGACGAGACGAGGGAAACAGCTTGAGAAAAATACCCCGGTAGGCCTTTGGGTTCATCAATATCATGACGATCAGTACCGTCACCAAAAGCAGGTTGAGGGCGATCGTGAGGGTATTCGAAAACCAGGTGAAAAATCGCCCGAATATCATCTCCAGGTTCAGGGTCTGAAGCCGGTCTAAAATGGCTTCCAGACTTTGCAAATCGTCTATGGCAAAGCCCGGTATCGTGTCGCCCAGATTGAGCACCCAGGTTTGGGCCCGATTGACGACCTGGCTAGTGAGGTCAATAATGGCCTGTAGCTGATTAAAAAAGGGCGGTACAATCACGAACCCAAACCCACCCAAAACCAGCAGAACAGCGACAACCAAAATTAGAACCGCTGCTCTGCGATCGGAAATGCGCTTTTGCAGCACCCTAACCGCACGATTGAGCACAACAACGAAGGTGACGGCGGCTAAAGCCAGCAGCAGCACGGTGCGAATTTGCCAAAAGATATAGAGGCAAACTCCTAAGATAACTAAACTCAACCACTGGCTAAATTTCAATGGAAGTTTCCCTACCGTGCGAATGCAGCAAGAACAGCTCAGGCAATAGTGCCAAACGCTTGATTACTCTCAGATGGTGGGCTGAGCAGCGATCGCCCTTGCAGAGCCTGTGGGCCAAGTACAACCTGATATAACGCGCTAATTGGATCAAAATTGAGGGAACTGAAAGCAAACTTGACACAGCAGCTTTCAAGGGGTAGCTATTAATGACTCGTTAGTACTGCTATTGTTGGTTATTCTTCTCTGACAAGCATCCTTCTTAAGAACTAAACAGCGTCAATTTATATCTTTTTGCAGACTAGCTAACTGTCCAAAGAAGGATGAAGATTGAGTAGCTATCGTCTTTAATTTAGGAATGAGAGAAGCCAGATCAATCGAGGAGAATTTATGGATATCGTCAGAATTATAGCGGCAATTTTGCTGCCACCCCTGGGCGTGTTTTTGCAGGAAGGCATTGGTGCCCAGTTTTGGATTAATATCTTGCTGACTCTTCTGGGTTACATTCCCGGCATCATCCACGCTGTGTGGGTCATTGTCAAGCGATAGATGGTCTGAGCCGATAAAAAACCTAAAGTATAAAAGCCCTGGCCATAGGTCAGGGCTTTTATGCTGCGCGCAGCTAGAAGGCTGTAGCGCGATCGCGCTTCACCCGCCGGTGATCGTGTCGACCTCAAAGGCGGCCGACTGAGTGGCCGCAGGGCCAACTAAGCTGTAGGCCGAGGTCGTCAAAAATCTAAAGTTGGCCTGCCGCAAGGCTTGCTCAACCGACGCGAGGTGCAGCCCCGACGATCGCTTAACCATAGTCAGGTGCTTAACGTTCAGCAAGCGCGGCGACCCGTCTTGAATCCATAGCGCCGCCGCCTGATAACCTGCGCCAAAGGACAAAATCGACGCTCCAGAAAATAGCGCTAGTCGTTTGACAACATTAGCAGGCTTAATCACGATGAACCTCAAAACCTTCTGGAGCAACAACCTGAGTTCAATCCAGTTCAGAAACAGAGTTTTGCGGGTAGAAAAACTCCAGATTCTGAACTGGACCTGGCGGGCAATCTGGGCTGGAGCTAAATCATGGCCAGCCGACTACACCTGAGAACTGCTGTCGGTGCTGAGTTCGCTTTCTTTGATCGTCATTGGGGTGGCGTTGCTCTTGGGCAGCTGAGAGGAATTACCGGCACCACTCAGCTCAGTTCCGTCTCGCATAAAAGCAGGAGCTTTTTTGTCGAGGTAGTTGCCCAAAAATGTGTTGACCGCCGACAGCACAACTGGCCCCAGCAAAAAGCCGATGATGCCGGTAACGTAAAAACCCGGCACAAACAGGGAGGCCAGCCAGAGACAGAGGCCGTTCACAATCAGCGAAAAGCCGCCGAACGTGAGGACGTTAATGGGTAAAGTGAACGCCTGTAGAAACGGCTTCACAAATGCGTTGACGATACCGACGGCAGCAGCGGCGATCGCGGCGGCAGTAATAGTGTTAATGGTTACACCAGGCACTATTAAATCAACGACCAGCAGACTCAAGGCTGTGGCTAAACCAGACAAAAAGATACTCCACATAGCAAGCTCCTACTTTTAATTACACAGATACTAAAACTTAAGGCCATAGACTCAAACCTGAAGGACAAATGCTGTGGAACAGATGACCTCAAGACACTGACTTAAGCTAATGACGGCAGCAAGATAGCTTTTAAGGCATTTCTACATCTGCCGTATCTCTATATAGGTTAAAAAAAATTAGTTTCTGCGGCTTCTATCTTGGGGGACATCTTAGTTGGTGCTGTCCTGGGCAACTACAGCCCCGCCAGGCTTTGGCATCAAAAGATAGAGGCCCATTTGGGCCAAAATATAGCGCTAGAAGGATGGTCTGGGCTGAGGCTACAGCGTATAAATCGATTACTTTCAGATTGATTACTTTCAGATCGATCCCCCTCAATTTGAATTTCCCTGGCTAAATGGCCTAGGCCAAATCGCTCTAGCTGAAGCGATCGCAGTTGCCGAACCTTGAACAAATTCAAGCGCGCGACTCACCCCTTTGGCCTGCTTAGCGCACCTTTTTCTTTAAGTCAGGACGTTAGCTAAACGCTATAGGCAACACAATAATGAATATTCAGGACTTACATCCCCACGGACCCAATAGCCAACAGCCGGAACAATGGATTGAGCGGCTGGCCCGATTTGGCTATGCCGCTAAGGGAATCGTCTATATGATCATCGGCATTCTCGCCTTTATGGCCGCCTTTAACTGGGGCGGTCGGGTCACGGGCACCCAGGGCGCATTTCAAACGATCGCATCGCAGCCCTTTGGCAAGCTGCTGCTGTTTCTGGTGGCCGTTGGGCTGTTGGGGTACGTGCTCTGGCGGTTTGTCGAGGCGGCGAAAGATCCAGAACACAGCGACAGCGGGGCAGGCGCGATCGGCAGACGCATTTCCTACGCCGTCAGCGGCATCATCTACGCCGGTTTGGCCCTGTCTGCCCTAAAGATAGTGTTTGGCAACTCGTCTGGCAGCAGTTCTGGGAGCCAGCAGCAAACGGCCACCCTACTGTCTCAGCCGTTTGGTCGGTGGCTGGTGGCGGCCATTGGCGTGGCGAGTGTAGCCTACGGGTTTTACTGCTTCTACCGCTCCTACTCCACCCAGTTTCGCCGCAAACTCAAGCTGTCTGAGATGAATGCCAGCACCGAGAAGTGGGCCACCATCATTGGGCGCTTTGGGCTTGCCGCCAAAGGGATTGTGGCCGTTATTATTGGCTACTTCTTTATTCAAGCCGCCCGCACCTACGATGCCAGCCAGGCCGGCACGACGGAGGGAGCCCTGCAAACGCTCCAGCAGCAGCCTTTTGGCGCATGGTTAATGGGCATTGTCGCGCTGGGCCTGATTGCCTACGGCATTCACCTTGAGGTGCAGGCTCGCTACCGCCGCATTTCTCCGTAGGTTTCAGCTCCACACATGTCGGCTGATTTTCTGTGTGCCGCTTGGCTCGGTAAGATGGGCCAAGCGGCACCGCACGTTCGCTACAACCACCCATCACTATCGGAGATTGAGTTCGGTATGGCGCGTTGGACAACGGCTCAGATTCTGAAACGGGGTTGGTACCAGTTTTGGCAAGATAGCCGTCAGGTGCCCCAGAAGGTTTGGCGGCGGTGGGCCGGTACTCTGGCGATTGGGCTGGGGCTGTGCGCGTTGATCACCTTCGCCCTGACGGTGGGGGTTAAGGCCTACACCGACCAGGGGCTGCAGGCCTGGGATGCCCGTATGCTGCCCGTGCTGGCCGATCGCCTGCCGCTGAGTTTTTCGAGGGCGATTACCTGGGAGTCGCCGGGCAATTTGCTCGGCATGCTGCCCGTGGTGTCTGTATTTGTGGGCATTATGGTGGCGCGATCGCGCCCTCTGCTGGCGGCCACCATGATGATGGCCTATGGGCTGCAGTTTGCCCTGGTGTGGATTGGCTGGGGCTACTGGAACCGCGATCGCCCCGATTTAATTGCCAATGGAGTAGCGGCCTCGGGACTGCACTCGTTTCCGTCGGGCCACGCGGTGGTGGTAATTACGGTCTACGGGCTGCTGGGCTACCTGTGGTGTCGCGCCTCGCGCAGCTGGGTCGAAAGGCTGCTGATCACCCTGGTGGTCACCGGCTGGATTGGTCTGATCATCAGCTCGCGTCTGGCGCTGGGAGCCCACTGGCCTAGCGATGTCGGGGTTGGAATAGTGATCGGTATACTGTGGCTGACAACGGTGATTGTGGCCCTGAAACGCGTCGAGGAAGCGCTGTAAGGTCAGTGCGCCTGATCGATCAGGGTATCGACCAGGCTGTCAATCATCAGCTCAGGGCTAAAGGGCGCGATCGCCTGACCGTGAAGAATATTCTGCGTCAGCACGTAGCTCATCAGTGACCCCATAAAAATGCGCGCCGTCGCCTCCGGGTGGCGCTGGTGGAGATCGGGGTGGGCCGCAAAGTAGTTGCTCAGCAGCGCCCAAACCCGCTGGGGCAGAGCTTTAACGAACAGCTGTGCCAGCTCTGGAAACCGCCCCGACTCACCAATAATCAGCCGCAGAAAGGCAATGTATTCGTCGTCGGTAGCCATCAGGTTCAGCAGGGTGTGGGCTAGCCGCCGCAGCAAAACCGCCGGGTCTTCCGTAAACGAAAAGTGGCCAAACACCATTTCGAAACGCTGGTCTGTCACCTGCTCAATCAGCGCTTTGAACACCCCCTCCTTATCCTGAAAGTGCTTGTAGATGGTGATTTTAGACACCCCTGCCGAGGCCGCCACCCGGTCCATACTGGTGCCTGCATAGCCGTTGTGCAAAAAAATCTGCAGCGCCCCCTGCAAAATTTGCTCGCGCTTTAGTTCTGCCGCCGATAGCCCTGATGGGGTGCCCATCGTTCTTACCTCCAACGGCCTGAGTGGCCAGTTCAAAAACTGCTCCAAAGCTCTCTAACGCTTTGAATCGTAAACCCTAGACAATTCTAGATTTCGATCTATACTACACCGTATAGTTTAGCTTTTGACGCGAAGGGAACATGTGATGACTCAGGTTGCTCCTGCCGAAGCTACGCCCCAGCAGCCTGCCCAAAAGGCGCAGAGCAAAGGTTTGAAATCGAAGCTAAAGGTCATCATTCCGCTGGTGCTGCTGGTGGCGGCGGCGGGGGTAGGGCTGCGGTACTGGCTCACCCGCCCCGACGAGGACGCGATCGCGCTGAGCGGCCGCATCGAAGGCTACGAAACCGATCTGGGTGCAAAAGCAGGCGGGCGCATCGCCGAGGTAACGGTGCGCGAGGGCGACAGGGTAGAGGCGGGGCAGGTGGTGGCGCGGCTCGACGATGCCGAGCTGCAGGCCCAGCTAGAGGCGGCCCAGGCCAGGGTAACGGCGGCGCAGCAGCAGGTCAACCAGGCCCAGCTTCAGGTGGCGGTGGTCGAGAGCCAAATTGACGAAACCCAGCTCACCCGGCAGCAGGCCCAGGGCGACGCGGCCGGACGGGTGAACCAGTCAGAGGCCTCAGTGGCGGCGGCTCGCGCCCAGCTGGCCGAAGCTCAGGCCCGCGCCCAGGAGGCGCAGTCGGCCCTGGAGCTGGCCCGCAGCGATCGCGATCGCTTTGCCACCCTGGCCGCCCAGGGGGCGATCGCCCAGCAGCAGTTTGAGCAGGCCCAGACCCAGTTTGCCACCGCCCAGGAAACGCTGGCGGCCCGGCAGTCGGCGGTGGCAGCGGCCCGGCAGCAGGTGAGCGCCGCCCAGGGTGCCCTCACCCAGGCCCAGACCAGCGAGCTCAACCCCGACATTCGCACGGCCCAGCTCAACCGGCTGCAAACCCAGCAAGAGCAGGCCCAGGCCCAGCTCGCCGCCACCCAGGCCGAGCTCAAGCAGGCCCAGGCCGCCCAGGCCGAAATTGCCGCCCGACTCGACGACCTGGAGATCACGAGCCCGATTGACGGGGTGGTGCTGAGCCGCACCGTCGAGCCTGGGGAGGTGATTGCCAACGGTACCACCGTGCTGACGGTGGTCAATCTGAGCGACCTGTACCTGCGGGGCTACATTCCCGAAGGCCAGGTCGGAGCGGTGCGGGTGGGCCAACCCGCCCAGGTGTTTTTAGACTCGGCCCCCGATCAACCGCTAGAGGCGACAGTGACGGCGATCGATACCCAGGCTTCGTTTACCCCAGAAAATATTTACTTTAAAGACGATCGCGTCACCCAGGTGTTTGGCCTCAAGCTGGGGCTGGAGAACCCCGAGGGGTTTGCCAAACCGGGCATGCCCGCCGACGGGGAGATTTTGTTAGATGTGGCGGAGGCCGAGTGATGGCGCATTCCCAAACGCTACCCGGCCCGCTGGCGACAGTGCCCCTTGACGGTAGCGCGATCGCCGTCCACGCCCTGCGCAAGCGCTACGGCAGCCTGGAGGCCCTCAAAGGCATTGACTTTACGGTGCAGCCGGGCGAAATTTTTGGCCTGATCGGGCCAGACGGGGCGGGCAAAACCACCACCTTTCAAATCTTGGCGGGGGTGATGGAGGCCACCGCAGGCGAGGTGGCTGTGTTGGGCAATCGGCCCCGCGACGCCCGCCTGGACCTAGGCTACGTCACCCAAAAATTTTCGCTCTATGCCGACCTCAGCATTGCCGAAAACATGCGCTACTCAGCTGGGCTGCGGCAGGTGAATGACCAGGACTTTGAGGCCCGATCGCAGTCGCTGCTGCGGCAGGTTGATCTCGATCGGTTTCGCGATCGCCTGGCCGGGCAGCTCTCCGGCGGCATGAAGCAAAAGCTGGCCCTCTGCTGCGCCCTGGTGGCCCAGCCCAAAATTTTGCTGCTCGACGAGCCGACTACCGGCGTTGACCCCGTATCGCGGCGGGAGTTTTGGGATTTGCTGGCGGCGGTGGCGGCAGAGGGCGTTACCGTAGTTGCCGCCACCCCCTATCTGGATGAGGCCGAGCGCTGCCATCGCATCGCCCTGATCTACGCTGGCGAAATTCAGCAGATTGGCACCCTGGGCGAACTGCGCGACGGTCTGGGGCTGAAGCGCCTGGAGGTGCGAGCAGAGCCGCTGAATGAAGCAGAAAGGTTTCTGAGTCAGCAAGGGGAAGGCCCTCACCCTAGCCCTCTCCCTGGGGGAGAGGGAACTGGAGAAGCCTCTGCTGCCATTGTGGATATTCAGACCTTCGGCGATCGCCTCGATGTCATGGTCACCGATGCCGAGCGGGGCGATCGCCAGATCCGCTCAGTGCTGGCCCAGCACCCGATCGCCCTCAGCGACATTCGCCAGGACGAACCCACCCTGGAAAACGTGTTCGTCAACCAGCTCCGCCAGCAGGGCCTCGACCCCGCCTACCTGGAGTTTCCGGCCTACCGCTCCGGTAAAGAGAAGGGCGGGCGGGCCATCAATACCCACCAGCTGCAAAAGACCTTCGGCGACTTTCGGGCCGTCAAGGGGGTCGATATTACCGTGCGCTACGGCGAAATCTACGGGCTGCTGGGGGCCAACGGCGCAGGCAAAACCACCACTATCAAAATGCTCTGCGGGCTGCTGCCCCCCAGCGGCGGCGAGATTGAGCTGGCGGGAGAAACCAGCGACCTGAACCGATCGGAGGTGCGATCGCGGATCGGCTACATGAGCCAAAAATTCACCCTCTACGACGACCTCACCATTCGCCAAAACCTGGAGTTTTACTGCGGCGTCTACGGCGTGCCCAAACAGCTGCGGCGCGAAAAAATTGACTGGGTGCTCGAAACCTGCGGGTTAGCGGGGCGCGAAACCCTGATCACGGGCAGCCTGCCGGGGGGCTGGAAGCAGCGGGTTTCGTTTGGGGCCTCGGTCATGCACGAGCCGGATATTCTGTTTCTCGACGAGCCCACCTCCGGCGTAGACCCCCTGGCGCGGCGGCAGTTTTGGCGGCTAATTCGCGACTTTGCCCAGCGCGGCACCGCCATTCTGGTCACTACCCACTACCTAGAAGAGGCCGAAAACTGCAACACCATGGCCTTTATGGTAGCCGGAGGAATTGTCGCCCAGGGCACCCCCAGCGACATCAAGACCAGCCAGCCGGGGCAGCTGATCGAGCTGGTGTCGGGCCAGACCCAGGCCGCCTCCAACATTTTGAAAGCACGGCTGGAGCCGTGGCGGGTAGCCATTTTTGGCGATCGCCTCCACCTGGTGCTCGACCACCCCGACCGCGAGCTGGATGAAGTCCACCGCTGGCTGAGCGAGGCCAACATCGACGTGCAGTCGGCCCGCCCGATTCCGTTTTCGCTCGAAGACGCCTTCATCGGCATTGTGCAGCGGGCGGAGGGAGCATGAGGCGCGTTTTCTCCCAGTGCTTAAAGGAACTCAACCAGTTTCGCCGCGATCGCCTCACCGTGGCCCTGGCCTTTGTGTTACCCCTGGCCGTACTGCTAATCTACGGCTTCGCCATTCGCCTAGAGGCCAAAAACATTCCCCTCGCCGTTCAAGATTTCGACAACAGCTTCCTCAGTCGCACCTACGTGGAGCGGCTGTTTGCCACCAACCAGTTTGTGCCCACGCCCCTGGCGGGCAGCGCCCCCACCATCGCCCTCGATCGCGGCGAGGCCAAAGCCACCGTCGTCATTCCGCCCGACTTTGAGCGCCGCCTGAAATCGGGCGAATCCGTCACCGTGCAGGCGCTAATCGACGGCACCGATGTCAACAACGCCCGCGTGATTCAAAACAGCCTGCGGGCCACCACCCAGTTTTTTATCCGCAGCAGCGGTCTGGTGCCCGAGCAGGCAGGCTCACCCATTCAGCCCCGCGTGCGGCTCTGGTTCAACCCCGGTCGCCGCGAGGCGCTCTATATTGTGCCCGGCATTTTTGGCGTCATTCTCTGGGTGTTTCCGTCCATGCTGGCCTCGATCGCCCTGGTGCGCGAAAAAGAGCAGGGCACCATCGTGCAGGTCTACGCCTCTGACCTCAGCGCCGTGGAGTGGCTGCTGGGTAAAGAGCTGGCCTACCTGATCGTCGGGTTGGGCGAAGCCCTGGTGGTGATGGTAGTGGCCACGCTGCTGTTTGGCCTGCGCTTTCGCGGCGACCCCACCACCCTGCTGGTAGGCACGTTCATTTACCTGAGCGCGGCGGTGGCCTTTGGCCTGCTGGTGGGGGCCAGGGCCGGCAACCAGACCGGAGCCGTACAGGGCACCGCGATCGCAGGCTTTCTCACCGCCCTACTGCTCTCGGGCTTTATCTACCGCCTAGAGAATATTCCCTTTCCGCTGTCGCTGCTCTCCAACGTCATCCCCGCCCGCTACTTCATCGAAGTCACCCGCGATGCCTTCGTGCGCGGCACCGGCTGGGTCGGCGTCTGGTACGCCCCGCTCGCGATCGCCCTGATCGGCGGCTTTTTCTTTCGCACCGCCACCCGCGTTCTCCACCGCATGCAGTTTAAGGATTAGTTGCTCAGGGACCGGGTGCCTGGGCCAAAGGCAAGGACTCTTATCACCGTCTAAAAGGCACCCGGTCCCTCTCCCATCTATCTATCCACCCATTCACCCTTCCCACCCATGCCCCTCACCAACTCCCGCTTCTGGTCGCTGATGCTGAAAGAAATCCGGCAGATTCTCAAAAACCGCCAGATCATCTTTCTGCTGCTGTTTCCGCCCACGGTGCAGCTTTTGGTGTTTGGGCTGGCGCTCAACCCGGCGGTCGATCATCTCAGCCTGGGCGTGGTTGACTACAGCCATAGCCCCGCCAGTCGCGAGTTTGTGGCCAACCTGGTCGCAAACGATGTGTTTGAGCTGCAGTCGTTTCAGCCCAGCGTGGGGATGCTGGGTCAGCAGGTGCGCCGGGGGCAGATCTCAACGGGCCTGGTGATTCCGCCTGACTTTGGCGATCGCCTCACCGCAGGCCAATCGGTCGATGTGCAGGTGCTGATCGACGGCGTCGATGCCAACACAGCAGGCATTGCCAGCGGCTACATGCAGCAGATGATCAACCGCTACGGGCAAACCCTGGCCCCAGGGCTGCCCACAGACATACCCGTCGAGGTGTCGGCGCAGTTTTTGTATAACCCCGGCCTGCTCAGCAGCTGGTTTTTTGTGCCGGGGGTAATTGGGGTGGTGCTCACCCTGACCGGCTCGCTGGTCTCCTCCACCACGGTCATTCGCGAAAAAGACACGGGCACTCTGGAGCAGCTGCTGATGACCCCCGCCCAGGGCTGGGAAATTTTGGCGGCCAAGATCGCCCCTCTGTTCATAGTGCTGATGGGGGATGTGCTGCTGGCCTCTGCGATCGCCCGCCTGGTGTTTGGCCTACCCTTTCGCGGCAGCTATTTTTTATTTTTGGCCCTGTCGGGGGTGTACGTGGTGGTCTGCATCAGCATCGGTATTTTGCTGGCTACCATTTCGCGCACCCAGCAGCAGGTGGTGCTGACATCGTTCTTCTTTAACGTGCCGCTGATTCAGCTGTCGGGGGCGATCGCCCCGATCGAGAGCATGCCCGCCTTCTTTCGCACCCTGTCGTTTTTCGACCCCCTGCGCCACTACGTCACCATCGCCCGCAGCCTGATCCTAAAAGGCGTTGGCCTGCAGGTGCTGCTGCCCGAGGTGCTAACCCTGGTCGGGTTTGCCGTGCTGCTGCTGGGCATTAGCATCAATCGCTTTCGCGCCCAGCTCAACTAAGGCCAAAAGCAGCTCCCATCAATACAGAAACCCGGTTCCTCAACCCAACTACAGGTCATGCCAGCAGAACAGCAGCGAAGGAACCGGGTTTTTAGCCTACCCGTTGTGCAGGTTGCGATATAGGGCGCTAGCCGCAGGCCAAGCCCTTACTCATCTTCACTCGGGTAGTCCGCGTCCTCCATTTCGACCTCAATATCTTCAGCTTCGGCAACGGCAGCACCAATTTCTAGCTTCTCTCTGACCTGAGCCTCAACCTTCTGGGCAAACTCGGCATCTTCCTGCAGGCGCTGGATTGTATTCTCGCGGCCCTGGCCAATGTTGTCGCCTTCGTAGCTGTACCAGGCCCCTTTGCGCACAATCACGCCGTGCTGCTCGGCCAGATCCACCAGACAGCCCATACTGGAGATACCCTGACCAAAGAGAATATCAAACTCGCCGATGCGGAAGGGGGGGGCGACTTTATTCTTCGCCACCTTGACCTTGGCGCGAATGCCGTACTCTTCGGTGCCCTTCTTCAGGGTTTGAATACGGCGAATATCCAGGCGCACCGAGGCGTAAAACTTGAGCGCGTTGCCCCCGGTCGTCACCTCCGGGTTGCCGTAGGAAATACCAATTTTTTGCCGCAGCTGGTTCAAAAAGACGACCGTACACTGCGACTTGCCGATGCTGCCGGTAATTTTCCGCAGCGCCTGACTCATCAGGCGAGCCTGCAGGCCAACGTGGGCATCGCCCATTTCACCCTCGATTTCGGCGCGAGGCACCAGGGCCGCCACCGAGTCTACCACCACCACATCAATAGCCGACGATCGCACCAGCTGATCGACCACCTCCAGGCCCATCTCACCCGTATCGGGCTGGGAGACCAGCAGCTCTTCGACATTAACCCCCAGGGCGGCAGCATAGATCGGGTCGAGGGCGTGCTCAGCATCGACAAAGGCAGCCACACCGCCCGCCTTTTGCACTTCAGCCACCACGTGCAGGGCTACGGTGGTTTTACCCGAGCTTTCCGGGCCGTAGATTTCGATTACGCGCCCCTTGGGCAAACCGCCCCCCAGGGCCAAATCCAGGGTGAGGGCTCCGGTGGGGATGGTCTCAACTTTCATGCGGGCGGCATCGCCCAGACGCATGATCGAGCCCTTGCCAAAGTTGCGCTCGATCTGGCCCAACACCATGGTCAGCGCCTTCTCTTTCTCACTCTGCTCTTTGCCTTTTTTCGCCGCCATAATTGCCTCGGTACGGTACGACAAGACCCCTGAACCCTGGGACAGTTGTCTTTAGAGAACTAGTATAGTACACTTGCACTTAATAGCAATAGGTAGTTATCCAGACGGCGGGTGTTGCTTGCCGGTCTGGCTACAGCTCACCTGGGCTAGCTATAACTAACGTAGAGTCTCCAACCTAGAGCCTCTAATCTAGAGCCTCCGCTGGGGGGAGTAAAGCCAATGGCAAGCGATACGCTAAATACCCTAATTGCGTTTCCCGAATGGATTGTAGCGGTGACTCAGCGCCGCTCAGCCGGGTTCTTTTGCTGGGTGATTACGCCTGAGCTGTCAGCCCTCACCGACGGCGAGGCCTACTCGACCAGCCAGGCCGCGCTCGCCGCCGGTCGCAGTCTGGTGCAGTGCTCAATTGGCCAGCAAATTGACTTTAGCCGCTGCCGCCTGTACGACTGATTGACCTCAGCTGACCTCCAGTAAAGGCCACCAACCCCTCGCTCCTGCCCTAATGCAGCGTCAAGACTAAAAATTAGGGGTCCTGTAGGTTGGGTGAAACGCAGTGGAACCCAACAGCAGTCAGCCTTGTTGGGTTTTGCTAGCGCGCCACCCAACCTACAATTTTAGGATTGACAGACCACTAAGTCATAAAGCTCAGTAGCGTATCCCAAAGAGCGGCGTTGTGCTCAGCGGCGGTGAGAATGTCGTCCCACAGGGCCGGGGGAGCCTGGAGCAGCGTGTCGTGGATGATGATGTCGGGCCAGTCGAGCCGGAGCGGGTCGGCCCCGGCGACGCCAGCGGTCTGCATCGCCGTTAAAAACTCCTCGGCAATCAAGCCGTAGCCAATGGTGGTGGGATGGATACAGTCGAGGCTGAACAAGCCGCCCTGCAAACGCGTGGCGTTGTGAGTCGTAAACCGCAAAATACTGGGCACTGGCTCCAGGCTGAGCAGCGGATGGTCGGGGCGACCGTTGCGGCGGCAGTACTCAATCAGTGGCAAACCGGGGGCGTCGGTGCTGTTGTTGCGCTTGACGGCCAGGGCGTCTAGCATGGCTCCGGTATCGACAATGGTCCATGCCTGGCCCTGACTGCCGACGACATCGCGAATGATCTGATTAAACGTATCAACCCGCTGATCGATCGCGATTACTTCAGCCTTGGTCAGGTGCCGCCGCTGGGGCGGGTTGCTGGTGTTGTAGGGGCTAGCAAAAAACGAGCCGTAGTACTCAAAGTATTTGCCATCAAACTCTCCTAGCCCCTGGGTAATGGGCGGAATGGTGACGTGGGGGACAGTACCCACAAACACTTTGGTGCTGGGCAAGATAATTTTGGCTACGGTCTCAACCAGGGCGGTAAAGTCGCGCTGAAACAGAGCCGGGTTGGTGAGGTTCCAGTCGCGGCGGGCCTGCGGATCGTTGATCTGCCCCTTTTGCTCCAGCTGCTGCACATCGGCTGCGGTCATGTCTTTGAGGCTGAGGTCAATCACCGTACCCAGGCAGTCGTTAGAGCCCAGCCAGAGAATCAGCGCGTCGAGTTGCTCGTCCCGCTGCACAATCGCCTTGAGATTGTGCAGCTGTGTCCAGGTAGACTTTTGGGCCTGAAAGCTGGGGTTTAGCACCTGCTTGGCGGTGCGATACATGGGGGCCGCCGGCAGGCCAAAAAAGTCGTCTTCGAGCCATCCTTCCTCGCGGTTGATGGCTTTGTCGCAGTAGTCTGAGGAAACCGTCATGCTGTCGATAACCTTAAAGCCCCATACCGCCAGGTTGTGGTAGCACCCGCCGTAGGAAGCCGGTCGAGACCCGGCCCCGCGTTCGTAGAGGTCTTCAACTCGATCGACGTACTGGCTGAGCAGGGTGGGCAGCCGCACTACCCACTCCCAGGAGCTAATCTCCTGGCCCAGAGACTGCTCCATCGATCGCAGCAGGTCTTCAATGTTGACGGGTAAGCCGCTGCCCGCAAAGGATGGAATAGGAAATTCGCTGGGCACTCTCAGGCCCAGGGCCCTGGCCATCAGCGCTGGGTAAGCCAAATCGGTTCGAAAAATAGCACCGCTTTGAAAGCCCTGGGTCAGACTATCGCCGATCGCAACCAGTTTAGCCATCGGGTGCGTCTCCTTAGGTACTGTGCTTTGGGCTGTGTTCAGCGCCTTTGGGGCTAAGCGACAGGGGGGTTGAGCCCAGCGTTGGCCCAGCTGGCCAGCCGTGATTGAACCGGCAGAGCCAGGCCAAAAGCCATCTCTAGTCTAAATCACCCAGTCGGTCGGGGGGCCAAAACCGAAAGACGGCCCGACCAATCAGGTGATCTTTGGGCAAAAAGCCCCAGTAGTGGGAGTCAAAGCTCTTGTTGCGGTTGTCACCCAGCACCAGGTACGAATCGGGAGGAACCGTCACCGGCCCGTACTGATAGTCGGGTTTGGCGGCGATGTAGGGCTCTTGCTGAGCCTCACCGTTGATGTAAAGCTGGCCGGCTTTGACCTCGACCACGTCTCCCGGTAGCGCCACCAGCCGTTTGATAAAGGCGTCTTTTTGGCCCAGGGCGTCGGGGGGCCGAAACACCACAATGTCGCCCCGCTGAGGATTGCCAAAGTCGTAGCTCACTTTATCGATGATCAGGCGATCGTTGATCTCCAGGGTGGGCAGCATCGACTCAGAGGGAATATAGCGAGCCTCGGCCACAAAGGTGCGCAGGCCAAAGGCTAGCAGTACGCTGAGACCAAGAGTTTCAACGGTTTCACGCAAAACTCCCTTAACTTTGGTAGCCGGAAGGTTCTCAGGGTCGGAGGGGCGGCTATTGGCGTTGTGCATGGGCGGATGGCAAATGGGTAGGGATATAGAACAACGGTCAAAAGACCAGGATAAGAGGCGATCGCCTGCCTGATTTTACCGAGATCTTAGGCTGATGAATCCTATGGTAGCGCTGGGTTTTGTGCCAGCGCGTCAAGAGGCTGCCCCCAAAGTGATTTTTTGTAGTTTTTAATACATAGTCCATGTCTTCTACATAAAGCCAGATTGAGAAACCCCTGGCTCAAACAGCGCTAGCGCCAGAGGTTGTCGTCAATGATAATTGCTGATGGGCTAAGGATTGTAGCCACAATTGCAGACGCAACTGAGGCCCGCCCTAGCTTGTCTTTTGGGTCGGGCGTGACAAGGCTCGATATACCAAGCTTTTGGCCACAATTGATGCCACGCCCTAGGATTGAAAGCTGATCTTGCTCTGGGCCTGGTCTCGATTGGTGATGGTGCAGGACAGCACAACGCCATCTTCATCGGTGACGATGCTGACCGCCTGGGGGCACACAACGCGGTGGGCGTAGGTGGCTTCGCCCAGGCCCTGGGGACGGCCTACGGTGACAACCAGGTCGCTGCCGCAGTCGGGGCGATCGTAGGTGATGGCATAGAGGGGGGTGTGGCGCAGCACTTCAAAATCTCCCAGCTGGTCATCTAGCTGCTTGAGCGTAATCAACCGGCCCCGGTTTTCGTCAGTGAGCCGATCAAAAAATTCCGACCACACCGCTGGGGGAATGTCGAGCTGATAGCGCTTGTAGGACAGGCCCAGTTGCATGTTTCACCTCCTCACAATTAAATAGCCTGAGTATTGAGACTCATAGGAGCCGCAATTGAGCCTCAGCTTAAGGATGAGCTATGTCATTGATATGGCGATGCTGTGACGACGAGATGTTCTTACCGCTGGCGCGCCCGGAAAGGCCTTTGGGGCCTGGGGTGAATCGGAGCTGCAATAACTCCGCCATACCGTCGATATAGCGCTGACACAGGATCGCCATACGGGCTAACTACCGTTGGCTACCAAATCGATCGCTTCCTCTCACACAAAGGATGGACCTATGGAAACCTGTGTGCGCAATCGCCAGATTTTACCCACTGGCCCTCGCCCCACGGCGCTGGCCCCAAGTCAGCCGACTGACGACTTTGAACGCCTGCGCTACGGCGAAATGGGCAAGCTGTATCTGGAGCAGGGCTGCTACCAGGAGGCCCTGGCCCAGTTTGAGCAGGCCCTGGCCCTTGACCCCCACCAGGCCGAAGGCTGGTGCAGTCGGGCCGACGCCCTCAGCTGCCTGGGTCGCTACGAAGAGGCCCTGCAAAGTGTAGAGCAGGCCCAGGCCCTGGCCGGGTTGGCCAATGCCCGCCTGTGGGTGCAGAAGGCGGTGCTGCTGATTTTGCTCAACCAGCCCAGGCTGGCGCTGACCTGCTGCAATCAGGCTCTCTGGCGATCGCCCAGCCACACCCAGGCCTGGCTGTTTCGCGGGGTAGCTCTGCACGGGTTAGGAAAATTTCGGGCCGCCTATCGCAGCTATCAGCGGGTGCTGCACCCGGCCTCGCCCGCCGTTGCCAACTCAATTCGCAGGCTGTGCCACGACCTGGCGCTAGATCAGCAGGCCAGCTAAGGAACTGAATTCAGGATGGGTCTGCATCAGGCGGCGGTTTTGTGGGGGCGTTTAGAGGCTTAGCACCGCCAAAACAGCCGCGCTGCCCGGCCAGAAGGGTAGCTCAGCACCCTACACTGAACCTAGCGCCGCTGTTTTGCCAACCGCTAGCAGTCGGGTCTGTCCTGTTTCTACATTTCGTTAATGATGCATGCAATCGCCAGTGCGGCTGGGTTTGGCCCCCTCGGGCAGCTGGCTTCCCCAGGGCCAATCGCCTTTCAGCTGGGTCCTATTACCATTCGCTGGTATGGGCTACTGATTACGACCGGGCTGCTGCTGGGCATTAACCTGGCCCAGCGGTTGGGCCAGCGGCGCGGCCTAGACCCAGAGCGAATTGGCGATCTGGCGATCTGGCTGGTGCTGGGGGCGCTACCAGGGGCGCGGCTCTACTACGTGCTGTTTGAGTGGCCGCGCTATGCCGATCGCCCCCTCTCGGCCCTGGCGATTTGGCAGGGGGGCATTGCCATTCACGGGGCTATTTTGGGGGGCGCGATCGCGGCTCTGCTGTTTGCCCGCCGCTACAAACTCTCGTTCTGGCAGCTGGCCGACGTGGTGGCCCCGGCCCTGGTGCTGGGGCAGGCGATCGGCCGCTGGGGCAATTTCTTCAACTCTGAAGCCTTTGGTAGCCCCACATCGCTGCCCTGGCGAGTCTACATTCCCCCCATTCAGCGCCCGCCGGGGCTGGGCAATGTCGCCTACTATCACCCCACCTTTCTCTACGAATCGCTGTGGAATTTGGGGGTGCTGGGTCTGGTGCTGTGGCTATTTTTCTGGGGCCTGCGCCACCCTGGGCGGCTGAAGACCGGCACCATCTTTTTGGTCTACTTCGCCACCTACAGCCTGGGCCGCTTTTGGATCGAGGGCCTGCGCCTCGACAGCCTGATGCTGGGGCCGTTAAAAATCGCTCAGGTCGTCAGTCTGACCGGTATTGCCCTGGGCATGGTGGGGCTGCTGTGGCTGTATCGGCTCAAGCGCCCCCTGCCCGATGTGGTAAGAGCCGAGTAGTTGTGGGCTAAATAGGGCGAGCACGGCCCAAGGGTCAGTGCAGCGCTGTTATCAGCCCAAAGCGGAGGCACAAGCATGTCCTGGCCAGTCGTTCTCAACGGCATTGTGTGTGTGGTGGGGGCCTTGCTTGGGGTGCCTTTTGCCGGGGGCAGCATCATTAGCATCGCCAATATGACGGTGCCCTGGCGGGGGATGCTGGTAGTTGCCGCGCTGCTGGTGCCCGCTATGTTTGTCATTTCGGCCCTTGGCACCGCCCTGGCCTACGGGCGCACCGCCCCACCGATTGTCGTCGGCTTCATCGCGCTGCCGTGGCTCTACGGGTTGGGCTTCGTTCTGCTCATGCTGGTGTCGTTTGATGGGTAGTCAAGCGCTACCGGGTGCACCAGTCTCTTAACCGGGCCAGGGCCGATGGCAAAATCGAGCCCTAGAGTCGTCCGGAAGGATTGGGTTCTTGGCTGGGCGTTTCTGCGGGGCAGGGAGGAATTAGCGCTTTGCGAACCAGCCGGGTGATATAGAGAGCCGCCCCCAGCGCCATCACCAGGCCAACCCCCTGAATCGCTACTTTTTGTACGGTAATTTCGCTGCTGAGCAGGTAAGTGCCAAACGACCCCATGTAGGTGTAGAGGGCAATCACGGGCAGCATGCCAACCCACGAGAAAAAAACATACTGCCAGAAGTTGACCTTCGTGCAGCTAAAGCCGTAGTTCAAGATATTCGACGGCACCAGCGGCGAAAGGCGAGTCAGCAGCAGCACTTTCCAGCCCTTGTGCTCAACCGCCTGGTCAATACGAGCAAACTGCGGACGTTTTTGCACCCAGCGGCTAATGCGATCGCGGGCAAACGTGCGCCCAACTAAAAAGCAGCCTACTGCACCCAATATGTCAGCAATCGAAGCGACCACGGTACCCTTGAGCAGCCCAAACAAAGACCCGGCCACCAAGATTAAAAGAATGTTGGGCAGCCCTAGAACCGTGGCAACAAAATACACCAGAATAAAGGCGGGAATTGCCCAAAACCCCAGCGCTGCCAGCTTTTGATTGACTACAACGAACCATTCAGCCAGCGGCAGCTGACTAGCAATCAAGCTGATTACAGCTCCGACCAAAATCAGTAGCCAAAACCGGCGACTACGCAGCCAGCCAAATGTCATAATCGTTTACACAAGATTAGTCTTTAGCTAACCAGTTAAATCGTGAAACTCCCTCTCTCTTAGTAGTGAAGGTCATTCACGCTGGGGATAGGGCTTGCACCTACGCTAGCAGCAAGCAACCGACTTATAGCCGTCGCCTCAACGGTTAGGACGTTTTCGTAGGTAGCCTATGGGCGATGGCTATACGCCAGTTCGCTATCCCAGGCTTGGCTACAGGCGATCAGCATTGTCCTAAGCGAACTGGCCAGCGCTATATCTTCTAGCAGACCAACGCTATGGTTCACAGGTTTGCTCTAATGTTTGCCGCGATCGACAGCGCCCCCGGTCAGGCTGATCGGGGGCGCTGTCGATCGCGGCGATTAAAACCGGGGCCTAATCAGGCGTCTTTAGTCCGGCTAAAGTCACCGTAAAACAGGCTCAGCAAAAGGCCACAGCCCAGCAGTTTGACCGCTTCGAGGCCAAAGTACAGACCGTGCATCTGGTCCATGGCGGGCGGTATGGCGGTGCTGGTCGCAAAGGGGTCTAGGGATGCGCCCAGCGCGCCCATAGCCGGGGCGATCGCATAGGTCAGCACCAGGGTAATGCCCAGCAGCACCACGGCAATTTCGGTCGCCCACCGGCTGCGAAAGCCGCTGGCAATCACATCCTGCTCGCGGCGGGCCTGGCGAGCTACCAGCAGCCCAGTGAGAATGACGCTCACGCACAGCAACTCCAGGCGGTTAAACACCCAAAACATGGCGTAGCCCGTGGGGCCAAAATCGGGCTGGTTCATCATGCCGCCCACAAACAGGCCGGGCATAATGACAAAATCCATCAGCAGGCTGCTGCTGAACCAAAACATAAGCGCAAACAAGACCGCCCCGACCCAGCGATTGGGCCTGGCGGCAGTGGGGTGAGAAAGCGTATTCATCGATGTAGGCCTTGTGAATTATGAGTGGCAAAATGCCGATTTAGAACTCTGTTGTTTAGCGAGAGTTCCTGATTTATCAATAATTTCAGCCTAGCGAACTTTACTAGCGGCAGATGTGAACTATTCTTTCGGCGGCGCTATTTCAGCTGTCGTTTTACATTGCCACACAAAGGCAAAACCATTGCGGCATGAAGATTTAGGGCGATCGCAGCGGTTAACCAATCACCCCAGACGATAAAAAACGTAATCTCCTGTTACAGGCAGCAATGCTTTGCAAGCTAGCTTTTATAGCCGTCGCTACAACAGTTAGAACGTTTTCGTAGGTCGCCTGTGGGCGATGGCTATACGTCAGTTCGCTGTCCCAGGCTGGGCTACAGGCGGTCAGCAATGTCCTGAGCGAACTGGCCAGCGCTATAAGCGGCTCGGTGCATCAGTTCGCGCCTACGCCAGGTAGAAAATAATCAGGCCAGTTTGAAGGTTTTGCCGCAAAAGGGGCAAGCTCCAGGCTGTATTTCTCTGATTCTTTATTTACAAAAGGTCACTACCAGAGCGTCAACAATGGGCCGATGGCTAAACCTTTAGCGAAAGCTGAACGTAGTCGGGTTCTCCAACCGGTGTCAAATTGGAGAGGGTAATGCCCAGCAGACGCACGGGCTGGCGGCGCTGGCCCGCCGGGGCTGGTCCATTGCAGTGGGTCAACAGCATATCTTTAGCCCAGGGCAGAAGGGGCGATTCGGGGCCGATGGCCTCAGCAAACGTGCGGCTGCGGGTAATCTGCCGGTAGTCGGCGTACTTGACCTTGAGGGTCAGGGTGTGGCCGCGGCGGTGCTGCTCCCGCAGGCGGCGGGTCACGTCGTTGGCCACCTGCTCTAGGGCCTCGACCATGGCGGCCATGGTGGTCAGGTCGGGCGAAAACGATCGCTCGGCTCCGATCGATTTGCGAATGCGGTTGGGGTTCACAGGGCGATCGTCTTCGCCCTGGGCCACGCGGTAGTAAAAGCGCCCGGCTTTGCCAAAGTGCTGCACCAGGTCGGCCTCGGCCCAGGGCTGCAGGTCGGCCCCGGTGGCAATGCCCAGGGCGTGCATTTTGCGAGCGGTGACCTGACCAATACCGTGAAACTTTTCGATCGGCAGGGCGGCGACAAAGGCGGCGGCCTGCTCCGGCAAGATCAGGGTCAGACCGTCGGGTTTGTTTTGGCCGCTGGCCATTTTGGCCAAAAACTTATTGACCGACACGCCAGCGGAGGCGGTGAGGCGGGTGGTGGCAAGAATGTCGGCCTTGATGCGGCGGGCGATCGCCAGGGCCGAAGGTTCCCCCAGCGCGTTGACCGTTACATCCAGGTAGGCCTCATCGAGCGACAGCGGCTCGACCAGGTCGGTGTAGCGATGAAAAATAGCGCGAATTTGCTGCGAGACCTCTTTGTAGACCTCAAAGCGAGGGCGGGCAAAGATCAGCTCTGGGCAGCGCTGCACCGCTAGCCGAGACGGCATCGCCGAGTGAATGCCGTACCGCCGGGCCTCGTAGCTGGCAGCGGCAACGGCTCCCCGCTGCTCGGGCCGACCGCCCACCACCAGTGGTTTGCCCCGGTATGCGGGAAAATCTCGCTGCTCCACGGAGGCGTAGAACGCGTCCATATCGATGTGGAGAATTTTTCTCATAGCGGCGGGTGGAGGCTAATGGCGGTTATACCCCACTGCAGCAGGGGGCTTTCCCGACCTGTGGAATGGCGGGTTGACCACGATGATCATAAGTATAGAAAGCAGGGAGTTAGGCTATGGTTACCTGGCAATCATCGTCGCGGCAGTCGTCGTTTCAGTCGCCCATTTGGGGTTTAGGCGCGGCCCAGGCTCAGATGGATGCGATCGCCGCCGCCCTGATGCCGCTAGGGGTTTCACCCTCGGGCCGCGTGCAGGTGCCCTCCTTTGAGATTGAAACCACCGCCGATACACTGGTGGTCACCGCCTTTTTGCCGGGGGTAGAGCCGCAGGCGGTGCAGGTGCGGGCTACGCCCACATCGCTCACCTTTTCGGGCCAGCGGCAGTCGGGCTACCGCACCTCCCTGCTGCAAAACCTTGGCATCAACTACTTTCAGCAGACGGTGCCCCTACCCGAGCGCGTGATCGATCGCCAGGTGCAGGTGGCTTACCGGCAGGGGGCCATTGTGGTCACGCTGCTTAGAAATCGAGGCTGGGGCCAGCGGTTGGCCAGGGGCTGGCAGCGCCTGCGGCACTCGCTGGGGCAATCTCTCAAGGCGCTGGGTCAGCGTCTGTTAGAAGATCGGTAACAGAATCTAAAGCCTAGGTAAGAAAAAGTGTCGGTTGTCACCATCTGATCGACACTTAACGTACGACAGTTACGATCAGATCTAGGACGACTTCTGTTTATGAGTGACTTTGACGATTTTTTGCGCCACAAGTACGCCTACGTGGCCATTGGCGAGTTTAAACCCGGCTGTTTTAGCGAGGCCCGCCAGCTCTACGAAAAGGCGGTCTCGACCTACACCGAAGGCTTTAAAGGCGCGTACCTGCTGCAAGAACCGGGTAGCGATCGCGGCATTGCCATCATTCTCTGGGACAGCATCGAGAACATGGACGGCCACCAGGATGCGGTTTACCAACAGACCCTGGGCAAAATTGCCCACCTGTTTGAGACTCCGCCAGTCACCGCCTTCTACGAAGTGTGCAGCGAAATTGGGCTGCCCCAGATTTTAGCCAGCGCCACCGCTGCCGCCCAGGCAGGCCGTTAACTGTTAACTAATTAACCGATCGACCAACGTTGACGAGCGCCAGCGCCTAACTCGCGGCCTCGATCACTGCCCAGTATAAGTAAGCTGCCTGGACGACCTTTTGACCCAGGCCGCATGGGCACATGGTTTTCTGTTTTATCTAGACCGGCGTGAATGCTGGGTTACTGCCTCTAGCTAAGTAAATAGGAGCGCTAAAGCCATTCAGCCGTATTTACGGCTGAATGGCTGGCTTTATAGCCGTTTGTTAGCTTTGATGTTTAAATGCAAAGCCTGCAAAAAAGTCGCTCCAGTTTCTAAAACTGGGATAAGCTAATTGGCGATGTTCGCTGCTCCTACGATCGCCATTTGAACCATGATCGGTCGACTCCGCACTCTGCCACGGCTGTCTTTTGCTGCTCTGCTCAAACCCCGCTGGGTGAAGACAACAGCCTCCTCTTTAACTAAACGAATCAAGACTCTGCCTCGACCTCAGGCCCTGCTGGGGCTGGGCCTATCGACGGCAATCGCGGTGGCGGTATTCATGCCCCGCGCGACGCCCCCAGCCAGCGCCCAACAGCTCACCGCCGCGCTGTGGACAAGGGCCTCCTTCCCGGTCGAAAATTTTCAAACCTATACCTCCCCCTTTGGCTACCGCAGTGACCCCTACAGCGGTAGCTCTCGTTTTCATTACGGGTTAGATTTAGCCGCCCCCAACGGCAGCTACATTCGCAACTGGTGGGCCGGAGAAGTGCTCTGGGTCGAAGGTGACGGGGCCTGCGGCACCTCCATTGCCATTAAGTCGGGCGAATGGACCCACATCTACTGCCACATGCAGGGCCATGTGGAGGGCAGTGGCCAGGGCAAAACCATGGTCGATCGCGACGGTGGCATTCAGCTCAGAGCAGGCCAGTCTCTGCCCGCCGGAGCCCGCATTGGGCGGGTGGGTATGACGGGTCGCACCACCGGGCCACACCTGCACTGGGGCCTGAAATATCAAGATAACTGGGTTGACCCAGCCCTGGTGTTGCAGGCCATGTATGTTGGCCAGCAGGCAGCGCTGTAGGCGCGGTGCCCGACTGGTGGCGGCGGTGGATAGCCTGGCTCAGCCTGCTGGTGGTGCTCGTGGTGGTAACCGCGATCGCCTGGCCTACCACCGCCCTGGCCGTTGACAGTCACCCTGCCCTCACGCTCGACGGCCTGCGCCAGCGACTGGCTGCCCCAGTGCAGCGGGAGGGCAGAGCCGCCATTGACCTGCGCTATTACACCATTGACCTGCGCCCCGACAGCCCACTGACCGATAGTTTTTATCGGCTGCTCAGCAACAGTCTGCAAAAGCCAGCCACAGCTCCCGCCCTGGACCTCAGCTATGCCGTTGTGCAGGGTGATTTAGACCTGCAGCGGCTGGGCCAGCGCGAACCCCTCTACGGCGATACACTCTCGTCGTTGCTGAGTGAGGCGGGCCAGGCCCAGCTCAAGCGCGATCGCCAGCGACTGCTGCAGCTCAGTCGGCTGTCGCAATCCCTGCTAATTCAGGGGCAGGGCAGCAGTCAGCAAATTTATTTGTTCAAAGCGCCGCTGGTGGCGGTGCAAACTCGCTTTGATGGTCAGGTGTTGGGGGGCGACACCTTCTTTTTGGGCCGCGTCTTGGCCAGTGGGGCCGTGTTTGAGCAGGGGCTACTGCTGTCGGGGGCGCGCTTTAACCGGGGGGTAAACCTGTCGGGGGCCGACTTTCGCCGGGGGGTACAGGCCAAAGGCAGCCTATTTTTTGCAGCCGCCCGCTTTGACCAGAGTCAATTTCGGGCCGGGGCCAACTTTCAGGGGGCCGAGTTTAAAGCCGACGCCAACTTTAGCCGGGCCGTGCTGGCGGGCGACCTCAACTTTAGCCGCGTGCAGTGGCAGGGAGTGGCCGATTTTGCCCGCACGTTCTGGCTGGGGTCGGCCTTTTTTGTGCGCAGCTACTTTGCCAAGGCGCTGTTTTTTACCGAGGCCCGCTTTGACGCGCCGCTGGTGCTGCGCCAGGCCCGCTTTGGCGAGCCGATTAACCTGCGCAACGCCATGCTGGGCAGCGAGGTCGATCTGGGCGACGCCCTGTTTCCCCCTGCCGCCTACCTGAACGTAGCGGGGCTGGAGTTTAGCCTGGAGCAAACCCAGATTTTGGGCACCCCCGGCAAAATTGGCCGGGTGTTTTCGGTGCCCCAGCTGGCGGGCAACGAAACCCTGCTGCGCAACCTGGAGCGCAACTTTCGCCGCCTGGAGCAAATTAGCGATGCCAACTACATCGCCTATACCGCCGAGCGCCTGCGCCTCAGGGCCTGGCAGCAGCGGCTGTTGGGCACCAACATCAACACCGCCTCGGTGGCGGCTCTGGTGCGGGCAGGTTTTACCGAAGCCCAGGCGGCGGCGGTGGTAGAGCAGCGGCAAAACCAGACCTTTATTGGTACTGAGGGGGTGCTGAGCGTGGCGGGGGTTGACCTGGCGGCGTATTTGAAAGTGCGCGATCGCATCTTTGCCCGCGACTCGTTTCCCATTACCCAGCGGCTGGCGCTGGGGCTGCGCTGGCTGTGGCTGGGGGGGCTGGTAGTGCTGAGCCGCTACGGCACCAGCTTTGGCCTCACCTTTGGGCTGGGGCTGGTGGCAATACCGACCTTTGCGCTGATGTTTTGGTTCGTCGATCGCTACCGTCGCCGCCGCGCTCCTGCCGTTTTGCCGCCGCTGGTCGAAGGGCTGTGGCTGGTGGGGGGCTGTAGCCTGCTGCTGGGGCTGGGGCTAAACGCTCTGCTGCGTGCCGCCGACTACCCGCGGCTCACCCTGGGGTTTTTGTTTGTGCTGCTGGTGCCCGTACCGGCGGTGCTGATTGGTCTGCTGCTCAAGCGGGGGCGCTACCATGACCTGATGCATGAAAGCTACTTTGTCGAAGACGGCAGCCTGCGGCAGCTCAGGCTGCTAATTGCGAGGCTGCCGGTGATCCCGAAGTTTCCGTTTTTTCGCGATCGCTACACCTACCTGCTGCTCGATCGCCAGTGGAACTGGCTCAACTACCTCGACTTTAGCCTTAACAACTGGCTTAAATTTGGCTTTAATGACATTCGGTTACGAGACGAGCATGTACCGGGCCTCGTAACCGCGCTCGTGTGGTATCAATGGGGGTTGGGTCTGCTCTACACAGCACTGCTCCTGTGGACGCTCTCGCGTACCATTCCAGGCTTAAATCTCCTGATTTACTTCTAGGGGCTGTCATCACAATGTCTACTAACTGCCCAAGGATAACGTGTTGAAGCCCCTAGCCTATGTATGGGGTCGGGCGTGACAACGCTGATTTCTCAAGATTTTGGGCCAGAATTGATGACACGCCCTAGCGTCGCTGTTGGCTATCCATCGACCGTTTACTTCCCAACGTGATTCAATCCTCTTCCTCAGAGCTCAACCATCAGGTCAAATCCGATCTACGCCGCCGCCTGATCAGCGCCCGTCAGAGCATTCCCCCCCAGGTGTGGCGACAAAAAAGCGATCGCATCTGCGCCCACCTGCTCAACTGGAGCTACTTTCGCCAGTGCCGGGTAATCCTGGCCTATACCAGCTTTCGCCAGGAGCCCGACCTCAGCCCCCTGACGGCCCACCACCAGCACTGGGGTCTGCCCCGCTGCGTCGAAAAAAGCCAGCTAAACTGGCACTACTGGTCAACTCAAAACACCTGGCCCCTGCACAAGGGGGCCTACGGCATTGTCGAACCCCACCCCAGATCGCCCCAGGTTGACCTGTCTCTAGTCGATCTCATCCTGGTTCCCGCTGTCGCCTGCGACGTGCGCGGCTACCGCCTCGGCTACGGCGGCGGCTACTACGATCGCCTGCTCAGCCAGCCCCCCTGGCAGAGCATTCCCACCGTTGGCATTGTGTTTGAGTACGCCCGCCTGCCCAGCCTGCCCAAGGATGTGTGGGACAAACCCCTGGCTGGCGTCTGCTCTGAGAGCGGCCTGTTTTTGGGCGAAAAGTAGCGCCCTTTCTCCCAGCGGGAGACGCTAGCGCGTTGGCGAAGCCTGTCCACAGGACCAACGACTGCGCTCCCTTCGACTTCGCTCCCTTCGACTCCGCTCAGGGACCGCCCCTCTCACTTCCCCTTCACTACCTACCTCACCCTTCGACTCCGCTCAGGGACCGGCCCGTCACCTCACCCCCTCATCCCCTCACCCCCTCACCTCCCTCACCCTCTATGCCCCACGGACCCAGCCCCACCACCCGCTACCCCATCCCTGGCGTCACCCGCACGGCGTTTCTCAACACCCTCGTCACCAACCCCAACATCGTCGTCGGCGACTACACCTACTACGACGATTTTGAGCATCCTGAAAACTTTGAGCGCAATGTGCTCTACCACTTCGACTTCATTGGCGACAAGCTGATCATCGGCAAGTTTTGCTCGATTGCCTCCGATGTCAAGTTCATCATGAACGGCGGCAACCACCGCACCGACTGGTTTACCAATTACCCCTTTCCCGTGTTTGGCCAGGGTTGGGAGTCGGTCATGCCCAGCGAATGGCCCTACAAAGGCGACACCGCGATCGGCAACGATGTCTGGATTGGCTATGGCGCGACGCTCATGCCCGGCGTGCAGGTGGGCGACGGAGCCATTATCGCCGCCCAATCTGTGGTGACCAAAGCTGTGCCCGCCTATGCGATCGTTGGCGGCAACCCCGCCCAAGTCATTCGCTACCGCTTCGACGAGGCCACCATTGAGGCCCTGCTGGCCATTCAGTGGTGGCACTGGGATATTGAGAAAATTACTCGCCACCTGCCTGCCATTTGTGGGTCTGACCTTCAGGCGCTGCAAGCCGCCGCCTGAGGCATCAAGTATGGACAGCCAGGATGCTATCCCACCAGACTTCAACCCAATATCCCTGAGATTGAGCAGCCATTCTTTGATGGAATGGGCCGCTCAGGACTGAATTTGGGCGCGGCTGCCCCCGTTACCAGATCAAACCGTTCGCCTCTAGCACGCTCAAAAAACCAAGCCTGATTCACCAGGACTTCGCTGCGGTTTCAATCGGTCTACACAGTCGTTATCAGCCCTTTTGAACGTTCTGAACCCAAAAATCTGCGTTATTCTTTGGTCAAAACCTCCTGGTGGCTGAAAGTATGAAACGGCGCGGTACAGTTTACGGTTTCATTGTGGCCCTTGGGGCGGTGCTGCTGTTGGCCGTGCCGCTGGGGCTGCGGTCTTCCGCCCAGCAGGCTCCACCCCTGCGCGATCTGGTGCGCGAGTACGAGGTTGTGACCATGCCAACAGCGACCGCCTACTCGGTCTATACCAGTAACACCACCACTCCCCACCAGGTGTGGTATCGCATCTACGGTGGCAACGCGCTATTTCGCCAGCGGATGCGGGTGTACCAGGAAAATGCTGCCCCCCGGCCCATCAACCAGCTGCCCCCCGAGTCGCAGCTGCGGCGCGAAGTGACCAACAATGACCCCACCCGCTGGTACTCGTTTCCGCCGGAGGCAGGCCTGTTTACCTACTATTTTGATGGCGATAACCGCCTCAACGCCCGCAGCCCCTGGCGCGATGCTTTTGGCGTTAGGGTTAAGCGCACTCGCTACGCCAACGGCAACCGCTACGATGTTGCCTTTGAGGATCAAGACTCCCTCGACGATTTTAATGACCTCAAGCTAGAAGTCGTAATTATTCAACCGGCTTAGGAATGTTCCTGTTAGAAGCTTATTTGAGGGCTCACCGCGATCGCTCTGACGGCCCATTCGCGCCTTTAGACGGATATTTCTTGAGTTGGCATGTCTAAAGGGCCAAAAATCGAGCTTTTCGTGTCAACTGGGGCAATTTGCGCCATGATAAACCATAGGTATGGGTGAGGAAGGCCATGAATCGCTTCATTATCGGCGGCATTCTGGCGGCGATCGCGGTGATGCTAACCGGCGGGCTCAATCGACTGCTGAGCGATCGCTTTGAGAATGGCCCTGAGGGCACACAAATATCGAGCCTGAGCGACACAACGACTGAGGGCAACGGCAGTGACCTGGGTTCTGTACCCATCGAGCAGGCCGGGCAGCTGGTGCAGCGTCAGAGCGAGGTGGGCACCAGCGGCATTTCGGCTACGGGCAACAGCACCTTCACCGACCAGAACGGCAATCGCGCCACTATTTCTCCAAATACTACGGGTACGGTAGGGGCCAACGGCGTCACTCCCGCCCCCGGCAACGTGATTCCGCGCGCGGGTGAGGCGACTACCTTTCCCGCCGCGACGGGCGATATCGCTCCCGTTCAGCCGGGTCTGGTGCAGCCCGGTGAGGCGACTCGCCCCGCCCCTGACCCCGATTTAGACTCGATTCCGGCGCTGTGGTAGCGGCTCAGCGATCGCGTTATCGATCGCTCTACTCAGGCGTCTACCTGCGACCGTCGCGGCCTCAGGTGGCCTAAAATGGCAGTGAGCACTTGAGTTGAACGGCATGGTAAATCAGGGAATCGACGTCCTGGTGGTGGGCGGCGGCGTTATCGGCCTGGCGATCGCGCTGGAGCTACGGCAGCAGGGAGCCACAGTTACCGTGCTGAGCCGCAATTTTGCCCAGGCCGCCAGCCATGCCGCAGCCGGTATGCTGGCCCCCCAGGCCGAGGGCATAGCCCCCGGCCCCATGCGAGAGCTGTGCCTGGCCAGTTTGAGCCTCTATCCCACCTGGGTCAACAAGCTTGAAGCGCTGACTGGGCAGTCGGTGGGCTACTGGCCCTGCGGCATTTTGGCCCCGCGCCGTACGGCTTCCGCAGGTCTTGCCGATAGGCCAGCGGAGTGGCTAAGCGCTGCCACCCTAAACTACTACCAGCCGGGCTTGAGCGACACGGTTCAGGGTGCATTTTGGTACCCCGACGAGGGCCAGGTTGACAATCGGCTGCTGGTGCAGGCGCTGCGCCAGGCGGCGATCGATCTGGGCGTTACCCTGCACGAGGGCAGCGGGGCGATCGCGCTACAGCAGCACCAGGGCCAGGTTGAGCGAGTCTGCACCACCAATGCAGGTGACTTTAACGCCGACCACATTGTGCTGGCCACTGGGGCCTGGACCCACGAGCTGCTGCCCCTGCCGGTGTTTCCCAAAAAGGGCGAAATGGCCAGTCTGCGGGTGCCCCCCGGTGCCGATACGACCCAGCCGCTGCAGCGAGTGCTGTTTGGCGAAGACATCTACATCGTGCCCCGCCGCGACGGTCGCATTGTGCTGGGGGCCACCAGCCAGGATGCGGGCTTTGCGCCCCACAATACCGCTGGGGGGGTGAACCAGCTGCTGGGCAATGCGATCGCCCTGCTGCCCCAGCTGGCCAGCTTTACCCTCGACGAAACCTGGTGGGGCTATCGCCCCGCCACCCCCGACGAGTGGCCCATTCTGGGTCCCGGCCCCGCCGCCAACCTCACCCTGGCTACCGGCCACTACCGCAACGGCATTTTGCTCGCCCCCATCACCGCTCAGCTGGTGGCTCAGAGCGTTTTAGGCCAGGGGAATGCTCAGCTAGAGCCCTTTTCCTGGCGGCGATTCCACCCCCCTACCCCATCCCTTTCTGCCCCACCAACCCTTTCTTCACCCCCTTCGGCTATGACCTTCACCGATGTTGCCCCCGCCACCGTTCCCACACTAGGTACCGATTTGGCTCCCGTCCCTGGCGATTCCCCCCTGACCATCGCCGGGCGCACCTTTTCCTCGCGCCTGATGACCGGCACCGGCAAATATGACAACTTTGCCACCATGCGCCAGAGCATCGCCGCCAGCGGCTGCAACATTGTCACCGTGGCGGTGCGGCGGGTGCAGACCAACGCCCCCGGCCACGAGGGATTAGCTGAAGCCCTCGACTGGTCAAAGATCTGGATGCTGCCCAACACGGCGGGCTGCAAAACCGCCGAAGACGCCGTTCGCGTGGCGCGGCTGGGTCGCGAAATGGCCAAGCTGCTGGGCCAGGAAGACAACAACTTTGTCAAGCTCGAAGTCATTCCCGACGCCAAGTACCTGCTGCCCGACCCCATCGGCACCCTGGAAGCGGCTGAGCAGCTGGTCAAAGAGGGCTTTGCGGTGCTGCCCTACATCAACGCCGATCCGCTGCTGGCCAAGCGCCTCGAAGAGGCGGGCTGCGCCACCGTCATGCCCCTGGGCTCGCCGATCGGATCGGGCCAGGGCATTCGCAATGCCGCCAATATTCAAATCATTATCGAAAACGCCTCGGTGCCCGTGGTGGTCGATGCGGGCATTGGCACCCCCAGCGAAGCCGCCGAAGCGATGGAGATGGGAGCCGATGCGCTGCTGATTAACACCGCGATCGCCAAAGCCGCCGACCCCGTCGCCATGGGCCGCGCCATGGGTCTCGCCACCCTGGCCGGACGACTCGCCTACAGAGCCGGGCGCATTCCGGTGCAGGGCAAGGCGATCGCCAGCTCGCCGCTGACCGGACGCATCACCGAGTAAGGGAGAAGGGGGTGAGAATGATGAGGAGATGAGAACGTTAAGGAAGACTGAACTTCCTCATCCCGCCATTTCCCTATCCCCCCATCATCTGCTAGCTAGTCCAAAATCCTCACCCGCCCCACCTGAATTGCGTCAAACAGGCGGTTGACCTGCTTGCGCTCGCTCTCATCGACGGTGCCATCGGCCAGTACCAGGGCGGTTAGCTCCTGATACTGCGACTGGGTAATGGTGCGGGCTTGAATACACCGGCTAACCAGGTCGGTAATCGGGCAGTCAGGTGACGACATAGAGTAGAGCGGTTGAAGAATACTATGTACCTGTTTTAACCGCTCACTGTACCATTGCCCAACCGCAGAGAACCTGCCCAAACAAAACTTGGATTCAGGTAATCGATTCAAAACTAGCCGCTTAGCTCCATCAGTTGAGTTGCCGGGCTACCCAACTAAACGCACTGCGGTAGCTACGGCTTTACAGGAACTGATTTTGAAGTGGCATCAGACCGCCTGTACATAACCTTAGCCGGAACGCCCACTGCAACGGAAAAAGGTGGCAGGTTTTTAGTCACAACAGCCCCAGCTCCAATAACACTGCCGTGGCCAATCGTGACCCCGTCTAATACTCTTACACCAGTACCTAACCAACAGTCATCTTCAATGACAATCCCAGCACAAGATACGCCCTGCTTGCCAATTGGAGTATGAAGATCAGTAAAAATATGATTGTTGGCATAAATACTGACATGGGAAGCAATCATGCAGTTTTTGCCAATTCGAATATCACCTGGCCCGGCCATGCAAACGTAGGGACCTATGCAGGTTTGTTCTCCAATCTCAAGGCACCCGCCCAGGGCTTCAAGCGAAACGCCTCGATCTAACAAGACCTGTGGTTTTAAGATGATGCGACCATCAGGTTCGCCGCTATCGAGGCGAACCCTGTTGTCTATCGCTGAACCTGCTCCCAAAAAAATTCCCTTCGCTCCCCCTAGTTCTAGCTCCGTACCAAGATAGATTCCCTCGCCCAAATCGCCCAAAATTGAGCGGTAAAACAGACAGCGCAGACGATTGCCCAGCGAGAGTGGAACAGGGCCAAGAAGCGAGGTAAGAACGCGAGTTTTACGCTTTACCCAAATAGAGTTTAAGCGAGGCTTTTGCCCAGGCAATTTTTGCTCGAGAGTGTTATTCATTGTTGTCGCTAATTTGTTGAAGGTTCACGCTGCCAACAAGATGCAATCCCTGGTCGCCTAACGAACCGCCGTAAAAGCTTGTTTTGAGGGAGCTAAAGTGCAAGAGACAGAGCCTTAAGCCATTTTGATCTTGCTAAGCTGGCGAACAATTCTCCCAGCTTCAAAAATGACTTGAGCATCTGGGGCTTGCAAGTATCCCCAGACAGCAAAGAATAAAAGCTTTGGCCTAAAGAATGTGAAGAAATGGGCTCCAAACCCAATTTTCAAACGCACTCTGTCAGGGCTTTGAAGTACCTGCGTCAGGCTGCCTGGCACCCCTCCTGCTGTCATGATCAAGACAGCTATGGTGGAGTCAGCGGCCTCAAATAGATTGCTGTGTAACCCGTAGCTAAAATTCTCGTGTCGGTGAACGGCTTGCCGAGTTCACCATTGCCTTCTAGGCTTTGCTTAACTGTTGCGGTTCCTTGACCGCCTGCTTCCTGACTAGGCACAAAGCAAGCTATCGTTTTGAGCCATAAATGCGCTTTGTCCAGCACATTAGTTAGCTTTCCGTTGGGGTCAACATTCTGGGCCAGCGAAACCCCGGCAGAGGGCAGCACATCTGCTAGTGCTGCTCCCAAAGCTGGCTTAGAAATGCAACTGCCAACGAAATTCATCACTGACTCATGGCCGTATCGTTGATGCTCTGGAGCATAACCCAAGACCGAGGTCTACAGCAATCCTCCCTAAGTAAGATTAGGGATATTGACTGTAGATGGCGGTATTGAAGGAGACATCCCCATGCTTAAATTTTTGTGAAGGAGGGTCAGCTAAACAACCTTGGGTAGATGCGTAGGGCAGCAAGCCTAGCCATAACGACCATCCACCCAATTAGCCAGAGCAGCAGCAGGGGCCACCACGGCGGCAGCCCCAGGGGCCAGCGCAGCAGATCAACCAGCGAGGCCAGGGGTAAAAAACTGGCAAAGCGGGCCAGCAGCGGCGGCAGCGTATCGCGTGGAAAGTAGGTGCCGCAGAGGGTAAACATGGGAATGATGACCAGAAAAATCGGCACATTCACCTGATCGACCTTATTCACGGCCCCGGCCACCAGCAGGCCAAAGGCTCCAAACAGCAGGCTGCCAAGGATAATCAGCGGCAGCGACAGCACCAGGCTAGAGAAGTCGTAGAGGTTGGCAACTACCGCCACCAGGCCAGTCAGGGTACCCGCGATCGCCCCCTTGGTGGCCGCCCAAAACCAGTCGCCCAAAAACACGTCGGTATAGCTCAGCGGGGCCGTCAGCAGCGCTTGCCAGGTTTTTTGAAAGTTGAGTCGAATAAAGCTGCTGTAGGCCCCCTCAAAAAACGACTGAAACAGCACCCCGATCGCAATCATCCCCGGAGCCAAAAACCGCGAGTAGGGAATCATTTGCCCCAGGTACTCCACCTCGCCTATCAGGGGCGTGAGGCCGTAGCCAAAGGCCAGTAGATAGACAATCGGTTCAGAAATCGGCGGCAGGCAGTTGACCAACCAGGTGCTGCGATACACCTGAAAGTGCCGCCACCAGACCGAATACACCCCCCAGGGGGTCGCGGTGATTGATTTCATTCCAGCACGCTCCCGGTGAGTCGCAGAAACACATCTTCTAAGTTAGCGGGCCGCCGCAGGAGGCGACTGGGGTGGTGGGCCTCAATCTGGCTCCACACGGCCTCAGGCTCCCCATCGGGCAGGGTGACCAGGTGACCACTGCCAAAGGCCCGGTACCAGGCCCCGTGGCGATCGGCTAGGGCTTTGAGTCGGTCTGCATCAACACCCTCCACCTCGGCGACCTCACGGCCAATCACGCGGGCCACCAGGTCGGTGGGGGTGCCCTCGTCGATTACTTTGCCCGCCTGGAGGAGAAGGAGGCGATCGCACAGCCGCTGCGCCTCATCCATATAGTGCGTCGTCAGCAAAATACCGCAGCCATTCGCCTTCAGGTGCTGCACCAGCCGCCAAAAATCCTGGCGAGCGTCGGGGTCGAGGCCGGTTGTGGGCTCGTCTAAAAACACAATTTTGGGCTCATTCAGCAGGGCGCGAGCCAGCACCAGCCGCCGCTTCATGCCGCCGGAGAGGTCGTCAACCTGGGCCTCGGCCCGGTGCTCCAAATTGACCAGGGCCAGCAGTTCCCCCGCCCGCCGCCGCGCCGCCGCCCCGGTAATGCGGTAGTGGTGGGCAAAGTGAGTGAGGTTGTTGAAGACCGTAAAGTCGGGGTCGAGGTTGTCTTCTTGAGTCACGATGCCCATCTGGGCGCGGGCCAGCTGCCCCTGCCCCGGCAGCTGCCAGGGGCCAAACTGCACAAACCCCTTGGTGGGAATCACCGTGCCAAACAGCATGCCCACGGTAGTCGTTTTGCCCGCCCCGTTTGGCCCCAGCAGGCCCACAATCTCACCTGGGGCCAGGGTAAAGCTAATGCCCTGCACCACCGCCTCATCACCGTAGGTTTTCCAGAGATCGTAGGCCGTTAAACTCAGCGCATCAGACACAGCTCGCTCCCTCTATTGTCCCTGAACGGTTATCCCTAAACGGGTTTTTCTCAAAACTCTGAAGTATGGTTCGCCGGAGAATGGATCCCTTCACCAAACGCTAAGACCGCTGGTGGGCACTGCCCACCCTACATGGGAAATGTCTACCTTACCCACCCACTCATCTACCCATCCACCCACCCACTCCCCCAGGCACTCTAGCAAAATCCACCCCAATCCATCCTGATACCTCAGCTTGGCCCTGAAATATGAACTGGTAGATGCACCCTGATCATTCCCTGGCCCTTGGGTCGGGGGATTTTTTTTGCTTTAATTAGCCCGATTAGACTACAGCCCGCTTCGAAAAGTTCTGAAAAATTCAGGTAAACTGAGGCACGATCAGGGGTCATCTGTAGCTGACGGGCCAATGGACTTTGAGGAAATTGCTGTACTCATTAACCAGGTCGCCGTAGAGCGCAAGGGCCGCCCGCTTAAAGACGTAGAGCGCCTGGTGCTGAAGGGGTCGTGGGAGAACAAGACCTACTCGGCGATGGCAACCCCTACCGTCGGCTACACCGAAGACTACCTTAAGAAAGACGTTGGCCCTAAGCTCTGGCAGTTCCTTACCGAACTGGTCGATACCGATCGCCGGGGTATTCGAGTTACCAAGCGCAACATCCAAAATGTGCTGCAAACCTGGGCCGCGCAGGGGCTGGTGGAATCCGCTAGGGCTGACGAGGCACCGCCGCCATCGTCGCCTATCGGCGCTGGGCCAGCTGCCGCCCCAGTTTTGGTGGTACGCGACTCGCCTCGTATTGACCTGGCTGACTGCGGCGGGCGAGGTGCCGAGCTGGCCAACATTCAACGATGGATCTTAGACGAGCGCTGTCGCACGGTAGTGCTGTGGGGCCTGCCAGGGGTGGGTAAGACTACGCTGGCGGCGGCGGCGATCGCTGCGATCGGCCCCCAGGTCGACCAGTGCGGCTACCTGGCGCTACCCCCCGATGCCACCGACGAGGCGGTGCTAGCCGCTATCCTGCACTGGCTTAGCCCGACCGCGCCTAGCCTGTCGCCCCTGGCCGCAGTAGATTGGGTGCTCGACCAGCTAGAGCAGCGTCAGGTGCTGCTAATTCTCGATGATATGGAGCAGTTGTTTGAGCCGCAGCAGCTGCTGGGCACCTACCGGGCCGACACTGCGGCGATCCAGCAGCTGTTCCACCAGGGAGCCGAGCGCCATCATCAGAGCTGCTTGGTCTGGGTCAGTCGAGAAAAACCAGCCGATTTTGCCCAGGTGCAGGGGCCACGGGTGCAGGAATGCGCCCTGGGAGACCTGGTTGCCGACGACATTTGCCCCCTGCTGCAATCCCCTGCCGCCCCTACTGTAGCCCTGGAAGACTGGACCGCCCTAATCGATCGCTACGGCAGCCATCCTCTGGTGCTGCGGGGGGTAGGAGCCATTCTGCGCGACATGTACCAGGGGCAGCCCAAATCGCTGCTTCAGGCCCACGATCTGGTGGTGCCGATGGTGGTACAGCGCACGTTTACCCAGGCCCTAGAGCGGCTAGTAGCCGAAGAATGGGCCATTCTCTACGGGCTGGCCCTGGCCCAGGAGCCGGTCGCACACAACGACCTGATCGCCATTCTGCAACCCACGCCTGAAGATGGCGCGGTGCAGTCGGTGCTGGGGCGCGGCTGGGTGGTGAGCCTGCCTGTGGAAGGCGGCGGGCTGATGCTGAGCCTACAACCGATTGTGCAAACTCTGGTGCTGGAACGGCTGCACCAGGAACTCGTGGCTGAGCTAGAGGCTGAGGCGCTGGGGTGGTTGCAGCGGCTACCGCTCATTACCATGACGGCTCGCGAGGTTGTGCAGGAGCGCCAGCGAACCGCCATGCTGGTGCCCCTGGGGGATGAGATCCGGCTACGATACCCCACTGAGGGGGCACTGGCGGCCAAGGGCGATCGCCTGCTCAAGGCCCTATCTAGCCTGGCCAATCAGCCCGGCTACGGGGCCAGCAACCTGATTCACCTCTGCCACTACTGGGGGCTGAGGCTAAGCGGGGCCGACTTTTCGCAGCTGGCCATCTGCCAGGGCGACCTGCGGCAGGTGAGCCTGCAGGGAGCCAGCTTTAGCCAGGCTCAGTTTAGCGATACGGCCTTTGCCACCGCCCTGGGCCGCGACCCGGTGGCGGCCTTTAGCCCCGCCGCTGCCCCTGACCAGCGCCGCTACCTGGCTACAGGCGACCACGAAGGCCGCCTGCTGCTGTGGGATCTGCGGCGCGGCAAACTGGAATGGATGTTTGACGAAGACCAGTCTCAGGGGGTGCGATCGCTGGCCTTTAGCCCCCAGGGCGACCTGCTGGCGGTGGGCACCGAAACCGGGCAAATCTGGCTGTGGCCGGTGGGCACCACTTACCAAACCGATGTGCTCAGCTACCACCAGGTGGCGGTGGGGGCCCTGGCCTTTAGCCCCGACGGCAGTCAGCTGGCTTCGGGCGACGACAGCGGGCAACTGTGCCTGTGGGAAGTGGCCTCGGGGATCAGCCAGGGGCAGCTAGAGAGCCACCAGGGCCCCATTCACAGCCTGGCCTACAGCGCTGAGGGCGATCGCCTGGTCAGCGGCGGCGACGACCAGCGGGCCTGTCTGTGGCAAACGCGCGATCGCACCCTGCTCCAGAGCTTTCAGGCGCGATCGACGGCCAGTTTGCGCACCGCCGGGTTCCTCGCCGACCCCAACGACCCCGCCTGCCCCCCAATTCCCTTTGCGGCGGGCTACGACGACCACTGCCTCACCATTTGGAACCTCGAAACCGGCCTACCCTGCTGGATTTTGCCCGCCGATGTGCAGGCTCTACCCGCCCTGGCTATCAGCCCCAACGGGCGCTACCTGGTGTGCAGCTGCCAGGACTTCAGCGTCTCGGTGTGGGATATTCCTGAGCGCCGCGCCTGCTACACCCTGCCCTCGCTGGGGGCACCGGTCTGGGCGCTGGCCTTTAGCCCCGACAGTCGCTACTTTGTGACCGGCAGCAACTACACCATCAAACTGTGGAGCGCCAGACGGGGTCAGTGCTGGCGCAGCTTTCTGAGCCAGGCGCACCGGGTGGGCTGTTTGGCCCTCAGCGCTGATCCCAGTGCTGGCTCTGGCCTCGACTCCGGCTCCAGCACCATTCTGACCGGCCATGACGACAGCCACCTGCGCCTTTGGCAGATCAAAGCGGGCAACCCCTACGCCAGCGGACCTCGCATGCTGTCAGGGCACAGCGGCCCGGTTCGCACCGTAGCCCTCAGCGCCGATGGTCGGTGGCTGGCCAGCAGTGCCGATGACCAAACCCTGCGGCTCTGGTCGGCCATCAGTGGTGAGAGCCACTGGGTTTGGCCGATTGCGGCCCCCGTTACCCTGCTTAGCTTTAGCGCCAGCGGACGGTGGCTGGCCAGTGTGAGCCTGGCGGGCAACATTTCGATTTGGGATACGGCTACCGGCAGCTGCATTGGCGATTTAGACAGCACTCCGGATAGCCCGTCGGCCCTGACCTTTAATGCAGACGAAGACGGGCTGATCGTAGGGGCACGGGATGGCACGATTACCCTGTGGCCCCTCGATCGATATACCCGCGCTGGCGATTCAGGCGCAGGCGGCGAGCCGCACACTTTTAGCGCTCACCAGGGTCAGGTGCACGGGCTAGCGGTAAGTTTAGACGGGTCGATGCTGGCCAGCGCCAGTCACGACGGCACCGTGCGCTGGTGGGATCTGTCCAGCTATTCGAACAGCCGTGATTTGAGTAGCGCTATTGGCCCAACGCCCGCTCTAGGAGAGCTACGGGGTCAGTGGCAGCACCCCGCCGAACAGTGGCTTCAGGGTGTCACAACCAGTCCCAGCGGGGAGATTTTGGCAATTACCAGCGCGGCGACCCAGGTCGAAGTATGGGCCGTTGAGATTAACCAGCGTCGCCAGGTGCTCAAGGGCCATGGCCAGGATATTTGGCAGGTTGCCGTTAGCCCCAGCCGTACCCATCTGGTGACCGCCAGCCAGGATGATGAAATTCGCATCTGGGCCTTAGAGTCAGGCGTTTGCCAGCAGATCCTGCGGCCCGATCGCCCCTACGAAGGCGTCAATATCCGCGGGGCCACCGGGCTTTCAGACACTGAAGTCCGCATGCTCAAATCACTGGGGGCGATCGTCAGCTACTAACGGGTTTTCTGCCCTGGGGAGGGAACGGTTTTACCAGCGCATTGAGGAGTGGGAACGAGCGGCTTGCAGAGCTGCTCGCTCAAAATCGATGGATCGTTCTCCCAACAAGGCACCAGCTCACCCTTGGCCAGCAAACTCAAGCAGCCTGAGAAGATTTTCTCCTATTCTTGCAGGAGTACGGAGAATAAAGCAGCTTCCATGACGACTATTGCTAACACCATTGCCGCCGAGCTAGAGATTCGCCCTGCCCAGGTTGAGGCCACCCTGGAGCTCTTTGCCGAAGGAGCCACGGTGCCCTTCGTAGCCCGCTATCGCAAAGAGCGCACCGGAGATCTAGACGAGGTGCAGCTGCGGCAAATTGCCGAACGCCACCAGTACCTGAGCGAACTCGAAGACCGCCGCCAGACAGTGCTGAGCGAGATTGAATCGCAGGGCAAGCTGACTGAGGCGCTGAGATCTGCCATTCTGGCCTGTCAGCAAAAGACCGAGCTGGAAGACCTCTACTTGCCCTATCGGCCCAAGCGTCGCACTCGCGCCACTATGGCTAAAGAAAAGGGGCTGGAGCCGCTGGCCCAAAAGATTGAGGAGCTGAACAAAACAGGCCAGCGGGCAGTGCTGCTTCAGGCCGCTCAGGCGTTTGTGAATCCAGACAAGGGCGTTTTGTCGGCGGATGATGCCCTGCAGGGAGCGGCGGATATTCTGGCGGAGCAGGTGGCGGAGCGGGCAGAACTGCGGCGGTACGTGCGCGATCGCCTGCTCCACCACGGCCAGTTTACCGCCAGCATCAAAAAAGACCATCCCGAGGGCACCACCAAGTACGAAATGTACCGGGCCTACCAGGCCCCGGCGCGGGCGATCGCCTCCCACAACCTGCTGGCGCTGCTGCGCGGCGAGCGGGAAGGTATTCTCAAAGTCGGGCTGGTGCTGGAGGAGGAGCCGGTTCTGCACACCCTCGAAAAGCGGGTGGTCAAAACCCCGGTGCCCGACCTTCGCCAGTTCTACCGCACCCTGATTCAAGACGCCTACAGTCGGTTAATGAAGCCGTCGCTGACCAGCGAGGTAATGGCGGAGAAGAAAGCCTGGGCCGATGAGGTATCGATTCAAACCTTTGAGGCCAACCTCAAGAACCTGCTGCTGTCGCCTCCGGCGGGTATGAAGCCGACGCTGGGCGTCGATCCGGGCTTTCGCACCGGCTGCAAGGTGGCGGCGGTAGATGGCACCGGCAAGTTTTTGGAGTACCAGGCGATCTTTCCGCACCAGTCGGCCCGGCAGCGGCAGCAGGCCGCCGAAACCCTGGCGGGCATGATTCGCAAGCACCGCATTGAGCTAATTGCGATCGGCAACGGCACCGCCAGCCGCGAGACCGACGCCTTTGTGGGGGAGGTGCTCAAAACCCTGCCTAATCCGCCCGTAAAAGTGTTTGTGAATGAGTCGGGGGCGTCGATCTATTCGGCCAGCGAGGTGGCGGCGGCGGAGTTTCCCGATTTGGATGTGACGGTGCGGGGGGCGATCAGCATTGCCCGCCGCCTGCAAGACCCCCTGGCGGAGCTAGTGAAAATTGATCCCAAGTCAATTGGCGTGGGCCAGTACCAGCACGATGTCGACCAGAAGCGGCTGAAGCAAAAGCTCGACGACACGATCGAGAGCTGCGTCAACTACGTGGGCGTTGACCTCAATATGGCCTCTAAGGAACTGTTGACCTATGTGTCGGGCATTACCCCAGCGGTGGCGGGCAACATTGTCGAACACCGCAACGCCAGCGGAGCGTTTCAGTCGCGGCGCGAGCTGCTCAAAGTAAAGAAGCTGGGGCCAAAGGCGTTTGAGCAGGCGGCGGGGTTTCTGCGCATTCGCGACGGCAAAAACCCGCTCGACAATACCGCCGTGCACCCTGAGAGCTACGGCATTGTGGATGCGATCGCAGCCGATCTATCTATCCCCGTCACCCAGCTGCCCCAGGCGGCCGATCGCCTCCAGCGCCTCGATATTAAAAAGTACACCACCGCGGCGGCGGGCGTACTGACCCTGCGCGACATTTTGCAGGAGCTAGAGAAGCCCGGTCGCGACCCCCGCGAGCAGTTCACCTACGCCCGCTTTCAGGAGGGCATCAACGAAATCACCGACCTGAAGCCGGGCATGACCCTGGAGGGCAGTGTTACCAACGTCACCAACTTTGGCGCGTTTGTCGATGTGGGGGTCCACCAGGACGGGCTGGTGCACATTTCGCAGATGGCCGATCGCTTTGTCAGCGACCCCAACGACATCGTCAAGGTGGGCCAAGTGGTAACGGTGCGGGTAATGGAGGTCGACCCTAAGCTCAAGCGCATTAGCCTGTCAATGCGGGCAGCATCCTGATCTCCAGGAAAACTTTATCGCCAGCATTGATTCCATTGCGGCAATCCCCTAAGGTAGGCAAGGAGAATCGCCCCAGGGCAGCGCCCGAGCGAGGCCACAGCACCAATTCAGCGCCGATGGAGCGCCCATTTAGCGATCGGTATGACCAAACAGCTCATTCTCTTTCGCCACGGCAAGTCAGACTGGAATGCTGGCTCTGGCCGCGATCGCGATCGCCCCGTGGCCGAACGAGGCATTACCGCCGCCAAAACCATGGGCAAGCTGCTGGCGGCGGCGGGTAAAGTCCCCGATTTCGCCATCACCTCGTCAGCGGTGCGGGCTCGCACGACCCTGGAGCTGGCCGCCGAGGCGGGCGGCTGGAAATGCTCCATTGAGGTCACCGATGAGCTCTACGAAGCCGCGATCGAGCAGGTGCTAGAGGTGATTCACCGGGTGCCTGACCACCACGGCTCGCTCATGCTGGTCGGCCACCAGCCCACCTGGTCTGACGCCATCACCTACTTCATGGGCGGCGGTGCGGTGCCCATGCCGACGGCGGCGATGGCCTGTCTGGAGTTTGAGGTGGCCTCCTGGGCGCAGGTCGAATACGGTCGCGGCACGCTGCTGTGGCTGTTGCCCCCCCGTTTGTTTGTCTAGCGCGGCTGCCGGATCCGCGCGGCTGCCGCGCGGGGCGCAAGGCTATAGGCTCTCAGGTTATCGCCTTCAATCACGACCACGCCTACAGCGGTCTTGACGTAGACCTTGCCCTCTCGGGTGCACACCACCGAGGCCAGGGCGGGGTTGGCGGAGGCAGGGGGCTGAGCTGTCGGTGGGGCCGGTGACGCAGCGGGTGGTGTGGCAATGGGGCGAGGGGGCGGTGGGGCGGCCTTAACTGGCTGAGTTGGGGGCCTTGAGCCTGTTTGCTCTACGGAAGCAGAGTCTACCGCTACAGGTGGGGCGAGCGGTGCAGAGAGGTGAGCCGATGAGTCCTTTGCTGCCTTGGTTGACCAGAGCCGGGTCTCTTCCCCTGCTTCAGCCAAGTCTTTTTCGAGCCAGACCATCATGTCGTCGCCGTAGTGGACGGTCTCGCCGCGCAGGGTCTCAATGTAGAGGGTGCCGCTGTTGATGGCAATGTCGCGGATGGGGTACCACTGGTTTTGAGTCAGCACAAACAGGTCAAGCTGTAGGGTGCGGTTGCCCCGACGGCTGGAGCGAATCCACCACTGTTTCCAAAGCTGACGGGCCTCGGTGTAGTTCATGCGGTAGCCCACGGGAATGACGGAGTGGGCGTAGCACAGCACCTGACTATCTAGCCCCTGACCGATGGGCATGAAGTGGTAATCAAGCAAAATTTGGTGTAGGAGATCCGTGTAGTCGGTGTTGCGACGGACCTCAATGCGAGGGGGCGTCGCAGCGTCGTAGGCCGTAGCCAGCAGCTTGCCTTTGCGGTCTAGCAGCTGGCGCATGCCGTTGGCGGGCTGAATACGCAGAGACTGGTTTGCTTCTAGGGTGGCATCGCCTGAGGCAAACCACTGCAGCAGCGTCAAATCATCAGGTGCGGTCATAGCAAAAACACCCCCAGGGCACAAAACCAGAGCTAAGCGCTGGTAGACCTAACGTCAAATCGCGATCGCGCTTCACCGTAAAAGACAGCGATCAGCAACTATCGCAGGCTTATTAAGCCCACCTGACAGGCTCGGTCAGCCATAGCACCTGGCCAGCAGTGGTTAAACCGCTAAATTGAAATAGATCTACATCCTTATCACCACAAGAGACTATGACGGCAGCAGTCAGTCCACAGCACGGGTTTTTAGACACTAACGGCGTGCGCCTGCACTACGTCAGCCGGGGGCAGGGGCCGCTGATGCTCTTTTTGCACGGCTTTCCGGAATGTTGGTACTCGTGGCGGCACCAGCTCGACTATTTCGCCGATCGCTATACCTGCGTCGCCCTCGACCTGCGGGGCTACAACGACAGCGATAAGCCCGCAGGGCTAGAGGCCTACCGCCTCAGTGTTTTAGTAGACGATGTGCGAGGTGCGATCGGGGCGCTGGGTTATGAGCGGGCTATTCTGGTCGGTCACGACTGGGGGGGCGCGATCGCCTGGGCCTTGGCCGACGCCCACCCCGAGCGGCTAAATGCCCTCATTGTCATGAACATTCCCCACCCGGCTAAGTTTGTTGAGGGGCTGCGCACCCCCCAACAGCTGTTGCGCAGTTGGTACATTGCGGCCTTTCAGCTGCCGCTGCTGCCTGAGCTGCTGCTGCAAGCGGGCGACTACTGGGCGATCGAGCAAGCCCTACGGGGAATGGCCGTCGATTCAGCCACCTTCAGTGATGCCGATTTGCAAATCTATAAAACCGCCGCCGCCAAACCCGGTGCCCTCACCGCTATGGTCAACTACTACCGGGCCTTCGCCCTGAGCGGCGAGTGGCAGCAGTCTTGGCGAGTGCTCGACATGCCCACTCTCATGATTTGGGGCGAAGACGATGCCGCCCTCGGCAAGGAACTCAGCTTTGGCACCGAAGCCTACGTGCGCGACCTGCAGCTGCGCTACATTCCCCACTGCAGCCACTGGGTCCAGCAAGAACGCCCCCACCAGGTCAACGCCCTGATCAGCGAATTTCTCGCCGCCAAATCGTGAGCATCTCTGCCGACAAGATTCGCACCACGCTGCTGGCCCTGGTACAGCAGCGCCGCCCTGACAAAACCCTTTGCCCCTCAGAGGTGGCCCGCGCCCTGAGTGCCGAACAATGGCGCGACCTGATGCCCGCCGTTCGCGAGGTCGGCATTGAGCTGGCGGCCCAAGGGCAGATTGTGGTCACCCAAAAGGGGCAGGTAGTCGATCCGCGAACCGCCAAGGGGCCGATTCGGTACGGGCAGGGGAAACGGCTGAGCGAATAGGGAAATGAGGAAATTTGGGCATGCTAGGCATGTCCCACCTGTGGAGTGCCGCTGCCATGCGGGTGCTTGTGCTCAGCCACACCTACATCGTTGACCTCAACCGCGAAAAGCTGCGCGCTCTGGCCCAGCTTTCTGCTGATATCGAGGTGGTGGTGGGCGTGCCCCGGCGCTGGCAACCCGGCGGCGTGCAGAATCAGCTCATCGTTTCAGAACCCCTCCAGGAAGGCAACTTTCGGGTGCAGCCCCTGGGCAACCTGAGCCAAAACAACCAGGGTTTGCTCACCTTTGGCCCCGACCTGATACAGCTGCTGCGGCAGTTTCGCCCCCAGGTCATTCAGGTAGAGCAGGGATCCAGAGCGCTGGCCTACGCCCAAACCATCACCCTCAATCGCCTGCTGGGGTTAGGGGCCAAAAATGTCTTCTTTACCTGGTGGAATTTACCCTACCAGCTCAGGTTTCCAATTTCTGCCCTGGAAGCCTACAACCTGCGCCACACCCACGGGCTGGTGGTGGGCAACCAGGATGGGGCCGATATTTTGCGCGATCGCGGCTACACCGCCCCCTACCAGGTCATGCCCCAGCTCGGCGTCGACGAAACCCTCTTTCGCCCTCAGCCCCAGCCAGATCTAGCCGCCGCCCTCGATATTCCCAGCGATGCCTTTGTGGTGGGCTACTGCGGCCGCTTTGTCCCTGAAAAAGGGCTGCTCACCCTCTGCGACGCCCTGGCAACGCTGCGCGATCGGCCCCAGCGGTGGGTGTGGCTGCTGGTGGGCCGGGGCGAACTGCGCGATCGCATTCAGTCTAAGGCTGATGGGCTAGGCATAGGCGATCGCCTGCGCTGGGTCACCGACATTCCCCACGACCAGATACCCCACTACATCAACCTCATGCACACCCTGGTGCTGCCCTCCGAAACTACCGACCAGTTCAAAACCCTCACCGCCACCGGCTGGAAAGAGCAATTTGGCCATGTGCTGATCGAAGCCATGGCCTGCGCCGTCCCCGTCATCGGCTCCGACTCCGGCGAAATTCCCCACGTCATTGACCAGGCTGGCCTCGTCTTTCCCGAAGGCAATGCCCCAGCCCTGGCTGAGCACCTGCGCCTCTTGCTAGAGAATCCTGAACAGCGGCAGTCCTTAGCAGAAGCAGGCTACCACCGGGCAATGAGCCACTACACAAACCGGGCATTGGCGAAACAGCTGCTAGAGTTTTACCGGGAAATCGGGGTAGAGGGGTGATGTGGGGGACAAAGGGCAAAATTCGAAAGGCATAACTTTGAACTCTCAATTTTGAATTTTGAATTCATCCACCCATCCACCCCCTCACCCCCTACTCCCCACTTCCCCATGCGCGTTCTCCAAATCGTCCCCTCCATCTCCCTCATCTACGGCGGCCCCAGCCAGATGGTGCGGGGATTCGCCCAGGGGTTGGCCGCAGCAGGGGCAGAGGTCACCGTACTCACAACCAACGCCAATGGCGATGTGGGACAGCCGCCGCTGAACGTTCCCCTGGAGGTGCCGGTGCTAGAAGACAATTACACGGTGCGCTACTTTAGCTGTTCACCCTGGCGACGGTACAAGTTTTCAGCCGGGTTGCTGAGATGGCTGTATCAGCACGGCCACGAGTACGACCTGGCCCACATTCACGCGCTGTTTTCGCCCCTGAGTACGGCGGCGGCGACGGTGGCGCGGTGGCAGGGGCTGCCCTACATCCTGAGGCCCCTGGGCACCCTCGATCCTGCTGATTTGCAGAAAAAGAAGCGTCTCAAGCAGGTCTATGGCCGGTGTTTGGAAGCCCCTAATATCGCCGGGGCGGCGGCGCTCCACTTCACCAGCCCAATCGAGGCGGATGTGTCCTATCGATTCGGAGCGCAGGCGCAAGACTGGGTGATTCCCCTGGGGGTCCAACCGCTGCCTAAGCTGCCCGACGATGAGCGCCAGAGGATTTTGGCGCGGCTGGGGATTGCTCAGCCGCGACCCCTGGTGCTCTACCTCTCTCGCCTCGACCCTAAAAAGGGACTAGATTTGCTGCTGCCCGCTCTGGAGCAAATTACGGCCCAGGGTATGGATTTTCAGCTGGTGCTGGCGGGGGGCAATCCCCAAGATTCGGGGTATGAGAAAGCGGTGGGCGATCGCATTCGCGCCTCTGTTTTGAGCGATCGCACCGTGCTGACCGGCTTTGTCACCGGCCCTACCAAAGCCGCCCTGCTGGAGGCCGCCGACCTGTTTGTGCTGCCCTCCTACTACGAGAACTTCGGCATTGCCGTGGCTGAGGCGATGGCCGCTGGCGTCCCGGTCGTAGTGTCGAAGGGGGTCTACATCTGGCCCGACATTGCCGCTAGCGGCAGCGGCTGGGTGTGCGAGCTGAGCATAGAAGGCGTTGCCCAGGCCCTGACGGAAGCATTGGGAAATTCAGCCCAGCGGCAGCTGCGAGGGCAGCAGGCCCGGATATATGCTCAAAATAGTTACGAATGGGGCGCGATCGCTCAAAAAACCCTGGCCGCCTACGCGACTGTGCTACCGCAGCCGTCAGCCAGCACCAAGTCTCTATCCTCTAGGTAGCCTATGTCTGGATAGTGTCACAATCCGCACTTCCTGCCGATCAGGAAACGGTGTATAAAGATACGTATAAAGGTACGTTAAGGAACCCATTAAATTTTTCACCCCTTGGTGGAAAATTTAAACATAGAGCGAGATCTACCCCTAGCCACCCAGCGTTACAGGTCAACCTCCCATGCTTCAGGATGCCAAAGCGATTCGGTACTACCAGCGGATTACCGACGCCTTCGTCGATCAGTGGAACCGGGGCTATCGCACCAGCGACCTCCGACTCTTTCTCGAAGGCTATCTGGCGGCGCTTCGCCACTCCGATGCCCTCGAACCCTACTGGGTGCATCGCCTTGAGGAAGACACCATCCGCTATCTCAACGACCCGTCGAATTTTGCTGTTCCCCTGCCCGAACCCGAAATTTATTGATGCCTAGGGCCGCTAATGTCGATTAGCGGCTTTTTAATTGCCGTAGCGTAAAGGTCGAGGATTCCGCAGGTGGAGCCTAGTCCGTCACCTTGTCCAGGGTGTGGAGTGATGGACCTTGCTTTCCTATCCTTTTGATCAGCAACAAAAAAGCTCCTGCCCTAGGGCAGGAGCTTTTCTTGTAGAACCTTTCGGGCTACAACCTCAACCTTAGTCGAGGTCGCTCATGGCGAGCACGGGTTCAGCTTCGCGATCGATACCTTTCTCGAAGCCTGCTTCAGCCGCGCGGGCGCGACCAGCATGCCAGAGGTGACCAATCAGGAAGAAGAAGCCCAGGACAAAGTGAGAGGTCGACAGCCACTGACGGGGGTTAACGAAGTTCACCGAGTTGATTTCGGTGATCACACCACCCACCGAGTTGATGGAGGCGTTGGGCGCGTGAGTCATGTACTCAGCCGCGCGACGCACCTGCCAATCTTGGATGTCGTTGGTCAGCTTATCCAGGTCTAGACCGTTGGGGCCGCGCAGGGGCTCCAGCCAGGGACCTTGGAAGTCCCAGAAGCGCATGGTCTCACCACCAAAGATGATCTCACCCGTGGGAGAGCGCATCAGATACTTACCCAGACCAGTGGGGCCCTGGGCCGCACCGATGTTGGCACCCAGACGCATGTCGCGCACCAGGAAGGTCATGGCCTGAGCCTGAGACGACTCGGCGTTGGTGGGGCCGTAGAACTCAGAGGGGTAAGCGGTGTTGTTGAACCACACGTAGCAGGAGGCGATAAAGCCCATCAGGGACAGAGCGCCCAGGCTGTACGACAGGTAGGCCTCACCCGACCAGATCAGAGCGCGACGCGCCCAGCCAAAAGGCTTGGTCAGGATGTGGAAGATGCCGCCAGCAATACAGATCAGACCGACCCAGATGTGGCCGCCGATGATGTCTTCCATGTTGTTGACGCCGACAATCCAGCCGTCGCCACCAAAGGGAGAACCCACCAGGTAGCCAAAGATAACGGCGGGGTTCAGCGTTGGGTTGGTGATGACGCGCACGTCGCCACCGCCCGGTGCCCAGGTGTCGTAAACGCCACCAAAGACGCAGGCCTTCAGCACCAGCAGCAGCGCACCGCAACCCAGCAGGATCAGGTGGTAGCCGATGATGTTGGTCATCTGGTTTTTGTCTTTCCAGTCGTAGCCGAAGAAGGATGAATACTCCTCCAGCACTTCGGGACCGCGCAGGGCGTGGTAAATGCCGCCCAGACCCAGTACCGCCGACGAAATTAGGTGCAGTACACCGACAACAAAGTAGGGGAAGGTGTTGATAACTTCACCACCAGGCCCTACGCCCCAGCCCAGCGTGGCCAGGTGAGGGAGCAGAATGAAGCCCTGCTCATACAGAGGCTTATCGGGAACAAAGTGAGCTACTTCAAACAGGGTCATAGCCCCTGCCCAGAACACAATCAGACCAGCGTGGGCCACGTGGGCACCCAGCAGCTTGCCAGATAGGTTGATTAGTCGAGCGTTACCAGACCACCAGGCGAACCCGGTAGATTCTTGGTCGCGCCCGGCAATGTACGAGTTGCTAGAGAGCGTTACCACGGGGGAGTACCTCTTCGGGGAATACAAACTTCTCATGGGGCTGGTCGGTCGGGGCCATCCATGCCCGAATGCCTTCGTTCAGCAAGATGTTCTTGGTGTAGAAGGTCTCAAACTCTGGGTCCTCTGCGGCCCGAATCTCCTGCGACACAAAGTCGTAGGCCCGCAGGTTCAATCCTAGTCCCACCACGCCTACTGCGCTCATCCACAGGCCGGTCACCGGCACAAACAGCATGAAAAAGTGCAGCCAGCGCTTGTTGGAAAACGCAATCCCGAAAATCTGTGACCAGAATCGGTTCGCGGTCACCATCGAGTAGGTCTCTTCAGCCTGCGTCGGCTCGAAGGCGCGGAAGGTGTTGGCGTTCTCGCCATCTTTGAACAGCGTGTTCTCTACGGTGGCACCGTGAATGGCGCACAGCAGCGCTCCACCCAGCACACCCGCAACCCCCATCATGTGGAACGGGTTCAGCGTCCAGTTGTGGAAACCCTGGAAAAACAGCAGGAAGCGGAAAATCGCCGCTACCCCAAAGCTGGGGGCAAAAAACCAGCTCGACTGGCCCAAGGGATACATCAGAAACACGCTGACAAATACCGCAATCGGGGCCGAGAAGGCGATGGCGTTGTAGGGCCGCAGACCGACCAGACGGGCGACTTCAAACTGTCGCAGCATGAAGCCAATCAACCCAAACGCACCGTGCAGCGCTACAAACGCCCACAGACCGCCGAGCTGACACCAGCGCACAAAGTCGCCCTGGGCTTCGGGTCCCCACAGCAGCAGCAGCGAGTGCCCCAGGCTGTTGGCCGGGGTCGAGACCGCTACGGTTAAAAAGTTCGCTCCTTCCAGGTACGACGACGCAAGGCCGTGGGTGTACCAAGAGGTCACAAAGGTGGTGCCGGTCAGCCAGCCCCCTACCGCCAAAAAGGCGCAGGGAAACAGAAGTAGGCCTGACCAGCCGATGAATACAAAGCGATCGCGCTTGAGCCAGTCGTCGAGGACGTCGAACCATCCTCGCTCGGCTTGCGCGCGTCCCATTGCTATGGTCATGTCAAATCCTCTTTATATGACATCCAATCCATAAGGTCGCGGCTCTGTTAGATCCAGTCCAATCCTAGAGTTGAATTGGGCCTAGCAGAGCATTGCCTCAGAGCAGGGGTTTATATCTACTAAGTATTCCAGATATTAGAGCCAGGGGAAAAAATATTCCGGCCCCAATAGCGATGACCCTGCCTGAGTCGCACCAGATAGCCCCTAAAGCCAGGCCCTAAAGCCAGCCTCGAAGGGACCAGGTTTCTATTTATGATAAGGAGTGTTCTAATTTTTTACAATCTGATACGTAAATTCTCAGGTGAACGGGCCGGGGGGTTGCCCAACTGGCGGTAGTTAAAGTCGGTTTGCTCTGGTTCTTCGGGAGGCAGTGGAGTTTAGACTAGGGGTATCTACTGTTTGGTATAAGTTGATGGTTGGTGGTAGCTCCGACTAGAGGTAAGCCAGAGGCGAACCCGGAGCCGCCTGAGTCAACGGCATCGCTGCCTCCGACTGTTTTTTGAGCGTTTTCAATCCATTTCTTCATTAGCCCCATTAGTTAGACAGCTATGACCGCCTCTATTTCTTCGACTCAGCCGCAGACTCTGAAGCGCTCCGTGCTGGGGGCTCGTCGCCTGAGCAATATTTTTTGGGCCACGGTACTCACGCTGGGGGGGCTGGGGTTCGCTCTGGCGGGGGCCTCCAGCTACCTAAAAACGAACTTGCTGCCCTTTGCCGACCCCACCCAGCTGGTCTTTATTCCCCAGGGCATTGCCATGGGTTTTTATGGGGTGGTAGCCCTGGGGTTGGCGACCTTCCTGTGGGTGGTGATCAGTTTGGATGTGGGCGGTGGCTACAACAGCTTTGACAAAGACAGCAACCGTCTCAAGATTGTGCGCAAAGGGTTTTGGGGCAAAAATCGCCATATCGAGATCGAGCACCCTTTGGAGGATGCTACGGCGGTACGGGTATCGATTAAAGAAGGGCTAAACCCAAAGCGCACCCTTTACCTGCGCGTCAAAGGACGGCCCGATATTCCTCTGACTCGGGTTGGGCAGCCCATACCGCTATCAGACCTGGAGAATCAGGGGGCTGAGCTAGCGCGGTTTTTACAGGTGCCTCTAGAGGGCCTATAGACGCTTTAGCAGACAAGTTCTCGATCGCCCCAGCCCCCGTCGCCGATCCCTTGAGATAACATTGGGGGTCGGTTGAACTTTAGGAATTGACGTATTGATGGCTCTCTCTATGCGCCCGTTTACCCTGGCCCTGGCCGCCGTACTCACCCTGTGGCTGGGCGCTTGCGCCAGCTCAGGCAATCTGGACACCACAGCAGGTGAGGCTCCCGCCAACCCAGGAGTAACCGAAGAAGTAGCGGCAGCTCCGACCGGCTTACCTGTGCTAGATGGAACGGCCACGGTGGAGATGGTGGTGAACGGTAGCCCCATCGTGATGGAGCTAGACGGCACCAACGCCCCAATTACCGCCGGTAACTTTGTGGATCTGGTCAATCGCGGCGTTTATGACGGTCTGGTGTTCCACCGGGTAGTGCGCGATCCGGAGCCCTTTGTAGTTCAGGGCGGCGACCCCCAGAGCAAAGATCCCAGCGTACCCGCGCAGCAGTTGGGTACCGGCAGCTTTGTTGACCCTGACACCCAGGCCCCTCGCTACGTGCCCCTAGAAATAAAGCCGGCGGGAGCCGAGGAGCCCATCTATAGCGAAACCCTGGAGGAAGCCGGGATTAGCGACCCCCCGGAGCTACCCCACACGCGCGGGGCGGTGGCGATGGCGCGATCGCAGGCGGTAGACTCGGCCTCGGCCCAGTTTTATATCACCCTGGCGGAGCTGCCCTTTTTAGACGGTAGCTATGCGGTCTTTGGCTACGTCACCAGCGGCATGGAGACGGTCGATGCCATTCAACAGGGCGATCGCATTGAGTCGGCCCGAGTGGTTGAAGGGCTGGAGAATTTGAAGACTGAGTAGGCAGGAATCGGTGGATGGGTAGATGGGTGGCTGGGATAGCGGGCTGGTGCTTTTGCGTTGAGCGCATCCCTGAGTGACCAGAAGTCGGGCGATCGTCGGGTGGTAGTGTCAGGCCTGGGGCTGGTTACGGCCCTCGGCACCACCGCTGCAACCACATGGAAGCGTTTACTAGCGGGAAAATCTGGCCTTTGCACAAGGCAGCCATTTCCTGAGATTGCCCCTCGACCTCTCGCTCTGGTGGGCGATCAACCCGCCGATCTAAGCCTTTTGCTGGGGCTGGCGGTAGCGGAGGCGATCGCCGATGCCTGTCTCCCTCTCCCCCAGCCCGACTGTGGCGTAGTCATTGGCTCTAGCCGCAGCTTTCAGGGCCGTTGGGAGCAGATGGCTCGTCAGCCCAACTGGGCCGAAAATTTCTGGATGGAGACATTGCCCCACATGGGAGCGATCGCGGTGGCCCGCCAGATCCACGCCCTCGGCCCGGTGCTGGCTCCGATGGCGGCCTGCGCCACGGGGCTGACGGCGATCTTTCAGGGCTACGAGCTGGTGCGGCGGGGGCAGTGCGATCGCGTGGTGGTTGGTGCCGCCGAAGCGCCCATAACGCCGCTCACCCTGGCGGGCTTTGAGCAACTGGGAGCGTTGGCCACCACGGGCTGCTATCCCTTTGACCCCGAACGGGAGGGGCTGGCGCTGGGGGAAGGAGCGGCGGTGCTGGTGCTGGAGTCTGAGCAATCGCTGGCTCAGCGCGGGGGACCGCCCCCCTACGGCTACATTCTGGGGGGCGGGTTTAGCACCGATGCCTACCACCGTACGGCCCCTGACCCAGAGCTGAGGGGTAGCCGCTTAGCTTTAAAGAACTGCCTTTACTACAGTGGCCTAAGGCCAGACCAGGTGGGCTACATTCACGCCCACGGCACGGGCACGCAGCTCAACGATGCCCACGAGGCGCGGCTGATCCAGGCAGAGCTGGCTCAGCTGCCGTGGATGAGTTCGACCAAGGGCGCGACAGGGCATACCCTGGGGGCCTCAGGGGCAATCGGGGCCGCCTTTTGCCTGCTGGCGCTGCGGCATGGGGTGCTGCCGCCCAATGTGGGCGATCGCGGCCAAAGTATTTATTCCCAGCTGGTGAGCGAGGCGGTGACGGCTGAGGCCAAGGTGGCGCTGTGCCTGAGCTTTGGCTTTGGTGGGCAGAATGGGGTGCTGGCGCTGGGGCGGTAGCGGGGCAACTTCAAGCCAGGCTGTTGAAAAACTTCATTGCCATCTGGGGCAGGTGGCTGACCTCAAACCAGACCTGTTTGGGGGTAATGCCAAACAGGTATTGCAGGGCGACAAAAATCACCACCAAGCCAATTAGAGGGACAAGCCCGACACTCAGAATTCTGAAGAACAGCTGGGAGACTAAAACAACAACGGCGATCGCCGCAATCAGCAGCACCAGTTGAGAATCGACAGAATTAAGCAGAGAATCCATAGAATGTGAAACCCTTTTCGGGATAGCGGAGAATTTGAGCAAATTCAGGTCATAGTAACCCAAATGGCTCTTTCAAAATTGTTACGGCGATCACGAAGGATCTACGGATAGCTCGGCGCTGGAGCTTTCGACCACCGGGGGCAGGTTTACACGCATAGTCTCAAACACCCAGAGCAGGCCAATACACACCGTCGCGCTCAGCCCCACCCCCAGCCAAAAGCGCTGAGCCAGCGCCGCCGACTGATCCATCGCCCAGCCCCCCAGCAGTGGGCCAACAAAATAGCCCACCGTCCAGCACTGGGAGCTGACCGCGATGTAGGCTCCGCGTAGCGAAGGCGGGGCCAGGTCAGACACCGTAGCAATAAAGAAGGGCTTGTAGGCCACCGACGCCAGCGACAGCAGGCACAGCGCCACCACCGCCCAGACAAACTGCGCCGCCGCAAAGGTGCCCGCTGCCCACAGCAGGGCAAAGCCGATCCCCCAGAGGGCGATCGCACCGCTTAGCACCCAGATTCTTCGCAGAGGCGTCAGCAGGGTCGTGGTTGGAATTTGCAGCACCGCCCCCACGCCGATGTAGCACCCGGTAAACAGGCCAGCCGTGCTGCCCACCGACACCCCCGGTATCGGGTCGCTGCCCGCCAAAAAGTTGGTGAAGTAGAGCGGAATGGTGCTGGTAACCAGGGCCACGTAGGTAGTGAAAAAGATATTCGCCGCCATGAATACCAGCAGCGCCCGGTCTTTGAGCGCGCTGACAATGCCGCCACCCCCCTTGGCCGACTCGGGCCGCTGGGGGTAGTCTGCCGTCATCGCCCCCTGCACCAGCGCCCAAAAGGCCAGAAACATCAGCCCGCAGCCGACAAAAATTAGCTTGGGGGCCGCAGCCAACACCGTCAGTAGGGCACTGCCGCCCAAAATTCCCGCCCCGATGCCGATGTACTCGGCGACGCCCATTACCGCAAAGGCGCGGCTGCGCTCCTCTGGTTCGGTCGCATCCATTACGGCGGCTCCAGAGGCCGTCCAGTAAAACCCCAGACTAACCCCCAAAATAAAGCTGGCCAAAATCAGCAGCCCCAGGCTGTGGGCCACCACCAGCACCGCCGCCACCAGCGCTCCCAGCAGCGCGGCCAGGCTGAGCACCGCTTTGCGCCCAAACCGGGGCGAGTCGGCCAGGGTGCCGCCACCAAAATGCCCCGCCACCTCGGTCACGGCGCACAGGCTGAGGGCAAACCCCACGGCAGTTGCCGAGAACCCCATCTGATTGACGAACAGAATTGGAATGTAAAAATTGATCAGCCCGTAGCTCACCTGGATCAGCAATCGCCCGATCGCCTGGATCGACACCTGGTGGTTAGACCATTGCAGCGCAGCGGAAAGTTTCATAGGAGCAGCGGAGGGCACAGGGTACGGGTGGCCGGGGGTGGGGCAGGCGAGTCCGTCTATTCCCCAGATTTCATTCAACGGGCGACAACATCGACTGTCTGTGTCCGAGACTGCACTTGGGGGATGGGCCGCTGACCCGTTCTGCCCCAAGCATGCACAACGCAGGCTCGTACAGCAAGGTATAAATAAACCTGCCGTTCAGGACGTTGGAAACGCTGCCATCCTCAAAATTTTTCATTTTGAATTTTGCACTTTGAACTCCGCGCAGCGGTACTAGGCAATTTCGCTAAACACATAGACCATGGCCGCCATCGCCAGCACCGTGACAACGGTACCCACCACCTCGACCCCCACTGAGGCGCGACGGTGGGCAGGCCGCAGCCAAAAGTTGAGCCAGCGCACAATGCGGGGCATGACCACCAGGGTAAAGATGCAGGTGGTAATCAGGTTATTAGCCAACATGGCGCTAGCCGGATCCCAGTCTTCAAAGACGCCCAGGCGCTCCAGAATGAAGCCCTGCACCATGATGATCGGGTACAGCCCCAGCACCACCGCCAAAATTTCCTTCCAGGCCGGGGGGCCAAGCCCGGTCAGCTCTTCACCGGCTTCGTTGCTAAACCAGCCCTGCATGCCGGTCTCAAAGGACGTGAATTTGTAGGAGGTAAAAATATCGCGCCCCGCTTTCAGCAGAGCTTCGCGATCGCTCGACTGCAGCCACTGCCTGAGCTGATCGGGCTGCTCGAAGTGCAGCACCGTGTACCACTTCAGGCAGCCCTCCTGCACCGCTAACGGGCGGTAGCGATCGGCCCGCAGAAACCCCTGCGATCGCTGCGCCGACTTCACCATGCGGCGGTGCCAGCTGCGAAAGGCCCAGTTTTTGTTGCTCGGCACAATGTACTCAATAATGACGCTGGGGCTGGGCAAATCGGGGCTGGCGTCTTTGCCCAGCAGTGCCCCCAGCCCGTCCGATGCCGCCAACCGCTGGCTGAGCCGATCCCTCAGCCGCATAAAATTTGTCGTCACCGATTCCTGTAGAGCCATGTTGCCCACTGTCCTTTAAAAGCTCATCCCCAAAGCTGTATTCAGTATACAGTCGTAGAAATTGAGATTTTTTGAAAAACCGCATCTTCAAGCATAGGCCTATCAATCAGGGAATTGGCCTATCTAAAGGCAGACTATGGCTGCTCTTAGGCTATAACCCGAAATTTTTCTGGCGCATCACCGCCGGTAACGTAGCCCCCCTGCTGCTTGATGGTGGCGAGATGGGCGATCGCCCCTTCAGTAATCACTTCCCCCGCCACAATGGTGGGTATGCCGGGGGGATAGGCCGAAATCGTCTCGGCGCTGAGGCGACCGATCGCTGCCTGGGCCGAAAGGGTTTCGGTAGCCGCAAAAAACGCCTCGCGGGGCGATACCTCAGGCAGCGTGAACGAGATCTCAGGGTCTGGAAGGACTGGCTGAGGCACCGCAGTGCTGGCGGAACGGGACTTAGCAAATTTCTCGGTCAGCGAACGAAAACCAGTTATGCACTGCTGTCCATCGGCTGTGGTATTGCCCAGACTGATTATCAAGGTTAGGTGTTGCAGCTCCGGCAGCTCGACTGTAACCCCCAAATCTTCGTGGAGAATTTCGTCAGCCTCTAGCCCAGTTAGCCCCAGGCCCGACACATCCACCGTCAGCCGGGTCAAGTCCAGATCGCTCACGCTAGAGGAGGTCGTCACCGCCGATTTATCGATTACTCGCAGACCAGAGATCGCCGCCAGCTCCCTTCGCATTTGCTGGGCCAGATCGAGCGTGCTCGACAACAACGCCTTGCCCGCGATCGCCATCTGGTGCCGGGCCGCATCGAGCGACGCCAGCAGTAGGGAGTTGGGGCTGGTAGATTGCGTGAGCTGAAGCGCGGCTTGCAGTCGGGATCGGTCGATGCGGCTTCCTTGCGTATGCAGCATCGCCGCCTGGCTTAGCGCCCCCAGCACCTTGTGGGTTGACTGCACCACCAGGTCGGCCCCCAGCGCCAGTGCCGGGGTGGGCAGGCTGGGGTGAAAGGCGAAGTGCGGCCCGTGGGCTTCGTCTACGAGGAGGGGAATGCCGTGGCTATGGGCTAGGGCTGCGATCGCCCCAACATCTGAACAAAGGCCGTGGTACGTGGGCGACACCAGCAGCACCGCGCGAGTATCGGGGTGAGCGGCTAAAGCAGCGGCGACGGTTTCTACCCTCACCCCCAGCACCAGGCCCAGCTCTGCGCTATATTCTGGAGCCACAAAAACCGGCATTGCTCCCGCCAGCACCAGCCCCGCAATCACCGAGCGGTGGGCATTGCGCGGCACAATTATTTTGTCGCCGGGGCCAACGGTAGCCAGAATAGCCGCCTCAATGCCGCAGGTAGAGCCGTTAGCAAGAAAATAAGTGGCATCGGCCCCAAACGCCTCGGCAGCAAGCTCCTGGGCTTCAAGAATTACGCCCTCCGGGGCAAACAAATTATCCAATTCCGGCAGCTCGGGCAGATCCACCGCCAGGGCCGCATTCCCCAGCAGTTCCTTTAGCCGAGGCGAAGCCCCCTGACCTCGCTTATGCCCCGGCGCGTAAAACGCCGCATGGAATCTACGGCTACTGGCCTGCAACGCCGAGAGAAGAGGAGTCTGTGATTGATCGAGCATGGCTGCGAAAAAAATGAGCCGAGTCCTGTAGCGTTGCTCGGTCTTAATAGATTGATACCGAGGCGAAACCAGATCCCCCTAGTCTCTTGCTGCGGAAGACCCGTTACTGCCCCCCTATCAAGGGGGCAGGGGGGGCTCCACCCGCGTCACCCATCCCAGATTCGCTATAGTCTGAGATGCAGATCTGGAGAATATCCTATGGCAAAAGCTACCTGGAACGGTGTTGTACTGGCTGAAAGCGACGCCTGCGAAGTGGTCGAAGGCAACCAGTACTTTCCCCCCGACTCGCTGAATATGGACTACTTTAAGCCGATCAGCAAAACCACCGGCTGCCCCTGGAAAGGCACCGCCAGCTACTACGACATCGTGGTTGATGGCGAAACCAATGCCGGTGCCGCCTGGTACTATCCGGACCCGAAACCCGCTGCGAACAACATCAAGGGCTACGTGGCGTTTTATAGCAATAAGGTGAAAGTAGAAGCGTAGATCTATGTAGGGGCACAGCACTGCTGTGCCCCTACGTGCCCCTGCCGATCGATTATGCCTTCTTCAACCAGCTAAACATAGCCCGCAGATCCTTACCCACCTCTTCAATTGGGTGCTCGGCTTCGCGGCGGCGCATGGCGGTAAACCCGGCGTTGCCCGACTGGCTTTCGAGCACAAACTCGCGGGCAAACTGGCCAGTCTGAATTTCCTTCAGCACCTTGCGCATTTCGGCCCGAGTTTCGTCGGTGATGATGCGGGGGCCACGGGTGTAGTCGCCGTACTCTGCGGTGTTGGAGATGCTGTCGCGCATTTTGGCCAGGCCGCCCTCGACCACCAGATCCACAATCAGCTTCACTTCGTGCAGGCACTCAAAGTAGGCCAGCTCAGGCTGGTAGCCCGCATTCACCAGGGTTTCAAAGCCCGACTTGATCAGCTCGCTGAGGCCACCGCAGAGCACCACCTGCTCGCCAAACAGGTCGGTCTCGGTCTCTTCCCGGAAGGTGGTTTCGAGAATACCGGCGCGGGTGCCGCCGATGCCCTTGGCGTAGGCCATGGCGCGATCGCGGGCCTGCCCCGTTGCATCTTGATACACGGCAAACAGGCAGGGCACCCCTTGGCCCTCTTGGTAGGTGCGGCGTACCAGATGGCCGGGGCCTTTGGGGGCCACCATCACCACATCGACATCGCTGGGGGGCACAATCTGGCCGAAGTTGATGTTAAAGCCGTGGGCAAACAGCAGCACGTTGCCCGCTTCCAGGTTTGGCTCAATGGCTTCTTTATAAATAGTGCGCTGCACTTCGTCGGGCAGCAAAATCATCACCCAGTCGGCCAGCTTCACGGCATCGGCCACGGGCTTGACAGTCAGCCCTTCGGCCTCGGCCTTGGCGGTGGAGCGGCTGCCCTCGTACAGGCCCACAATCACGTTGACGCCGCTGTCTTTGAGGTTGAGGGCGTGGGCATGGCCCTGGGAGCCGTAGCCAATGATGGCAACGGTTTTGCCGTTGAGCAAATCTAAGTTGGCGTCACTGTCGTAATACATGCGGGCCATGGGGTTCTCCTTGAAATCGGCGGGCGATCGCGTTTTAGTTGCAAGCTCTTGATTCTATCAAACTAAGGGGGGCGCAGAAATACCCCAAACCATGACTCACCCCAGGGGCAACTCTCTGTCGGTAGAATAGGGGCGGGCACAGCAGTCGTGATCATGGCCGATCCGCCAATGGTTAAAGCAACCTCTCCCTTTACCCTGTATCAGCAAGACCTGGTAGCTTGGTACGACGACACCATTGCCAAGCTGAAGGCGGGCGATTTGGCGGCAGTGGATATCGCAGCGCTGATTGAGGAAATTGAAGGCTTGGCAGGACGCGACAGGAGGGAGTTGAAAAGTCGTTTGCGAGTCTTGTTGGCTCACCTGCTAAAGCGTATCTATGTCGATGCCCCAGATGACTACCGGGGCTGGGAAATCACCATTCGAGAACAGCGGCGACAGCTGCTCGATCTGCTGGAGCAATCCCCCAGTTTACGCAACGAGGCCGAATTGGTATTTCCTAAGTGTTGGGCCGAGGCGTTGGCAGTGGTGCGCGAAGACTATCCCCAAACGGAGTTTCCCGATCGCTGGCCGGGCAGCACCGATCTAGATGCCCTGCTGAGCGAAAAATTTTGGTAGCCTCTTCATGAACCCGCAGACCTCGTCTCCCGACAAATCGCCCGCCGTTGCCCTGGTCACCGGGGCGAACCGTGGCATTGGCCTGGAAGTGGCCCGCCAGCTGGCCCAGGCGGGGATGACGGTAATTTTAGGCAGCCGCGACCCAGCTAAGGGTGAAGCCGCCGCCGCATCAATGATGCAGGCCGGGTTGGAAGTTTTGCCGCAGCCGTTGGATGTAACCGTCCCAGACAGCGTTCAGCGCGTCGCCCAGGTGGTAGAGCAGCGGTTTGGCCACCTCGATGTGCTGATCAACAACGCAGGCATTCTCTACGACACCTGGCAGCAGGCCAGCAGTGCCGACTTGGCCGTGGTGCAAGAGGCCTGGGATACCAACACCCTCGGTCCCTGGCGGATGGCGCAGGCTTTTTTGCCTCTGCTGAAGCGCAGCCCCCACGGTCGCATTGTCAATGTCTCTAGCGGAGCCGGAGCGTTGAGCAGCATGGGGGCAGGCACCCCCGCCTACAGCACGTCAAAAGCGGCGCTGAATGCGTTTACCCGACTGCTGGCGGCAGAGCTGAAAGGGACTGGCATTTTGGTCAATTCGGTGTGCCCCGGCTGGGTCGCTACCGACATGGGCGGCAGCGGCGGTCGCCCGGTGGCGGATGGCGCGGCCAGCGTGGTGTGGGCGGCGACTCTGCCCGACGATGGCCCCACGGGTGGGTTCTTTCGCGATGGCAAACCGCTGGACTGGTAGCGCACTAGCGGCGAATCCATTTGGTGAGAATGCGCATGGGCTGGCCGGTGGCGGGGTCGAGCTGGGGTTTGCTCCAGGCGCGGGGTTCGGCAAAGCCGACCTGGTGCAGGTGGGCGATGATGAGTTCCATGCCGGAGGCAGTGCCAATGAGCATGACGCGCACGGGTTCGCGCGGGTCGGCGGGTTCGGGCGGGTTGCCGGAGGGCGGCAGGCCGTAGATTTCGCTGTTGGGGATGAATTCGGTCATGGTGAGATGGGAGTAAGGGTTGATGAAAGGGATCCAGACCTCCGAGTTTTGTAAAAACTCGGAGGTCTTTTGCCGCAAGAAACTGCACGAAGGGTGCGAAACCCTCCGCGAGATGGGAAACTGTGGCATGGCAAATGGAAACAAGCTGAAGCTTTTCAGCTAGCTAATTCGGCTCGGAGTCATCTAGGCTCTTCCGAGCTTTTGGTGAAGCCGAGAAAACGGTTGTTGCCCTATGAGCTTGCTGTTAAGCAGCCATAATGAATCGCTTGGCGAGCAGCTCTAAGTTAGCCCTGCCGTACATCTGGCGCTTCAGCATCTTCAACTTGTTATTCAAGCCTTCGACAGGGCCGTTGCTAACCTCTGTCATCAGGCTAGTGCAGCGTCAAGACTTAATTTTAGGGTAGACAGACGCGAGCTTACAGCGTGCGTCGTCGACCTTCATCTGCCAGTCAACCCCGCGCTGGATGGTGTTGACATCACGCGACCAGGCAGCTGT
>NZ_JBNXVS010000034.1:0-71370 GCF_050565655.1 Nodosilinea sp. AN01ver1
TGGCAGACGGGTGAAGATTTCAGGCGCTCAGTGGAAGGAAGACAACGTTCCTCAAGTGCTCCGACATCGCTGCGCTTATCTCAATGGTCAGTTCTCATCCTGAGTCTTGCAAGACTGGGATGCACCCTCAGCCTTGAGGAAAGAACATCATTTTCATCATATTTAAACCTGGCCGCTGAAGCCTGATGAATGGTTTACTATCGTTTTTTGGGGGCTGACTGGCCTTTGGAAGAGTGGCTGTAGAAGTGCAGAAATTGATTTCAGGCCCAGAGCTAGACCGCGATCGCTGGCTTCAGTCCAAACGTTCTACGCATTAGGATCTAATCTGCCCAGCATCTCCTCTTCAATCGTCCCATCGGTACCTACATAATTTTAGAAATAGAGGTATGCTTGGGCTGTTTTGATTGTAGGCACAGCAATGGCGCGGCAGCGGGCGTTTTCGGGTACCCCTTGGGAAGAGAAGGTCGGCTACTGTCGAGCCCTGCGGGTGGGTCAGCAGATTTTCGTCTCCGGTACCGCCCCCAGCGATGGCGAAGGCAATACTGTTGCCCCCGGCGACCCCTACGCCCAAACCCATCGCTGCTTCGAAATCATTCAGCAGGCCCTACAGGAGTTAGGGGCAAACCTCAGCGATGTGGTGCGAACCCGCGTTTATATTACCGACATGAACCACTGGCCAGAGGTAGCCCGTGCCCACCACGAGCTGTTTGCCGCTCACCCTCCAGTCAACACTACTGTCGAAATTCCGGCTCTAATGAACCCCGATATGCTGGTCGAGGTCGAGGTCGAGGCCCTGTGCGAAGCAACCCCACCGCAAAAACCCCTCGCTCGTTCCCAGAGTCAAAGCCAGGGGCGGCCTCAGAGCCGCTCCCAGAGCATGATTTTGGGCCGCCCCATTCAACCGGCTACCCTACCGCCCGTAACCGCCTCCGACCTGGACGAAGGCTGTCTCGACTAGGGACCTAGGCCAGCCCAACCGGTAAATCCACCGCAGCCTGAAAGGCGTCCCAGCTCAAAATATCGTGCAGCAGCGTCCGATAGCCCGCCACGTTGGGGTGCAGCCCATCAGCGGAGAGCAGCGGCAGCCACCAGGGTTCGCCCCGGCCCAGCCATAGGTTTAGCACGTCTAGATAAGGAATGTTGTGGCTCATGCAGGCCAGTCGGGTGGCCTCACGGTAGTGCCACTGGTCGCTGTGGGTGTAGTAGAGCACCTCCGAGAAGGGCATGGCCTGCTCGTTTACCGGGGTCATACCCACAAACAGCACCGGGCACAGTCGCCGCGCCTGGGTTAGCAGGTCGTCTATCTGCTGCTGAAACTGGTCAAAATCGGTGCGGTTGCGGCCCAGGGTGTTGCCGACTCGCGCTGAGTCGTTGATGCCAACTGACAGCACAATTAAATCAGGCACCCGGTTGCGAATTTCACCCCGATTGCGAAACTCGTGGTCAAGGCGCTGCTTTACCTGGCCAACGCCATCGCCCCGCACCCCCAGGTTGTAGAATACGGCTCCCTCGCGACCTGGGGCCATCGTCAGGCGGCGCAGGCGCTCGACCCAGCCGCCTCCCTCGGGGTCACCAAAGCCGTATACCAGGCTGTCGCCCAGCACCAGCACCTTTTGGGGGTGGGGCTGTTTAAGGGTGATGCCAGCAGTAGGACGGGGATGGGAAGCGAGCATAGGGTGACTAGCGTAAAGAATATCTAAGCTGATACCGAACTGGGTGACTTAATGGAAGCAGGCCCAGAAGACGAGCTTTGCCGGTGGCAAGACTTTAAATTCCGAGCTGAATTGAGATAGCCGGACAAGGGTTTGTTTTAAATTGTTTACATATTACCGCCTAGGGTGACTAGTGCCAGTAGCAAACCTTGACGCTCGCTTCAAAAAAGAGCGATCGCCAAGCCTGAAATCGCTACTTTGCCGTAGGCTGTAGATGGCCATAGCGGCCTCCCTCCGATTGACCCACGTCAGCAGTAAGCAAACTTATGGAGTACGGTGTAGCCCCAGGTAACGAGCCTGTCGCCAAAAGCTGGTTAGCCCGCTGGTGGGAAAAGCTCAGCCCCATTGCCCAGTCGCTGCTGGTGCTGCTGGCTACCCCGCTGGTGGTGCTCAACGTGTGGGCGGTGTCCATTATCTTTGGCTACTTTCGCTCTATTTTGGTGACGGTGCTAATCGCTGGTTTGCTGGCATTTTTGCTCAGCTACCCGATGGGCCGACTCGAAACCCTCGGTCTCAAGCGCGGGCTGGCGGCCACCCTGGTGCTGGTGCTGGCTCTAGTCGGGTTTTCGGGGTTGGCGATAATTGTGCTGCCCTTTGTGATCGACCAGGGCCAGCAGCTGGTGGTGCGCCTGCCCGACTGGTTTGACTCTGGCAAAACCCAGCTGATGATGCTCGACGGCAAGCTGGCCGACTGGGGCCTACCGATCAACTTCGACGGCATTATTACCCTTACCAGCGATCGCCTCAAGCGCGAAATTCAGTCGATCGCAGGCGAAGCCCTCAACCTCACCATCAACGTAGCGGTGTTTACCGCCAACAAGCTGCTCGATGTCGTGCTCACCGTGGTGCTGACCTTCTACCTGCTCCAGCACGGCGAAGAGGTTTGGGGCGGAGTTGTGGGCCTGCTGCCGTCTCGACTACAGCAGCCTTTCTCAGAAACACTGCGGCAGAGCTTTCGCAACTACTTTTTAGGGCAGTTCATCGTCGCCAGCTGCTTTGGCACCGCCCTGACCATCATTTTTGGTCTACTCAACGTGCCCTTTGGTTCCCTGTTTGGCCTCACCGTGGGGCTGCTGGCCCTGGTGCCCTTTGGCGGCACGGTAGGCGTTATCATCGTCACCCTGCTGGTGGCCCTGCGCGACATCAAAATTGCCATCCCCATGCTGGTCTCTGCCGTCATCGTGCAGCAGCTGGTCGAAAACGGCATTGCCCCTCGGGTGCTGGGCAGCGTTACGGGCCTCAACCCGTTTTGGGTTTTCATTGCCATTTTGTCAGGAGCCAGGGTGGGCGGCCTGCTTGGGGTAGTCGTGGCCGTCCCAGCGGCGGTCATTATCAAAGAGGCGCTGGTCGCCCTGCGCAATGCCCCTAGCAAAGTCCTGAGTCCTAAAGTCGATGCCGCTGGCGCTGGATCCCAGACGAAAGCCCCGACCCTAGGACGTGTCATCAATTCTGGCCCCAATCCCTAACCCCACAGCGCTGCTGCGCCCGTCCTCAAAACATAGGCGAGTCTGTACCCATCACTTTTCAATTGATCACAGACCTTAGAGTACACCCCGTCGACCGTTGGGCATGACCGTCGACCAGTTGGTGCGGGCCGACGCTAGCTGATCGTCTGAGATCAACGCCCCCGTGAGGTCGGCCCCGCAGAGGTTAGCCCCCCGCAGGTTGGCATTAGACAGGCAGGCATGGGCTAGATTGGCCCCTCGCATGTCGGCCCCTTCTAGATTGGCGTAGTGGAAGTAGGCCTTGATCAGCTTGGCGTTGCGCAGGTTGGCGCGGCTGAGGTTGGCGCGGCCAAAGTTGGCGTTGCTCAGATCGGCCCCCTGGAAATTGGCGCTGGGCAATTTGGACTGGTTGAAGTTGACCTCGACCAGCAGAGTGCGCTGTAAATCGAGGTCTTTGAAGGTTTGCAGCGAGAAGTCGCGCCGCCCCTTGGTGTATTTTTGCTTGACGTCGTCTGAGGTGAGCAGGGTGGCGGGTACCACCTTAGGCCGGGGCGAAGGCGTACCGTTGCGGCTGGGCACCAGGGGAGCGATGCTCTTAGCACCAGAATGCGATCGCTCGCGTCGTGCCCGAATGGCGGCCGCCATCCGCGACGAGGGCGACCCGCCAGAATTGCTGATGCCGGGATGGCTGGCAGGTCCGCTGACGGGTCCACTGCCGTTTGTAAACCCGTTGCTTGCAGGCCCCATCGCTGAGGGAAAGGCCATATTCTGGGCCAAACTCTCCATATAGGGCTCTAGATCTAAGTCTCGGTGAATGGCCTCCACGCTCTGATAGCGGTGCCTCACCGAAATTTCCAGCATTTTTTGCAGCACCCCAGCGAAGTGGTCGCTGATATGCACCTGCTCGCGCCACAGCAGTTCCCCCGTGTTGGGGTCGTAGTTGAGATCTTTAGGAGCCTTGCCCGACAGCAGATAAATACAGGTAACGCCCAGGGCATAGATATCGCTGGCGTATACCGGGCGCATGGCCATTTGCTCAGGCGGCGCGTAGCCGGGGGTGCCGATGGCGTAGGCGGTGAGGGCCGTCTGGTCAGAATTGGCGGCCTGGGTCGGGTTGACCTTGTCTTTGACCGCGCCAAAGTCAATTAGCACCAGTTTTTTATCCTGGTCGCGGCGAATGATATTGGCCGGTTTGATGTCGCGGTGAATGACGTGATTGTCGTGGACATACTGCACCATCGACAAAATTTCGCTCAAAAATTGCTTTACCCCCGCCTCGGTAAAGGGGCCGCCGCGCTTGACCTCCTGCTGTAGGGTGAGGCCATTGATGTATTCCTGCACCAGAAAGAACTCTTGCCCGCTTTCAAAATAGTCAAGCAGGCGGGGCAGCTGAGGATGGTTGCCAATCATGCCCAAAATTTTGGCTTCCCGCTTGAACAGGTCGCGGGCCATCTCAAGGATGTGGGGAGCCTCAGCCGACGGACGCAGCTGTTTAATCACGCAGGGGGGTTTGCCCGGCAGCAGCTCATCGCGGGCCAGAAAGGTAGCACCAAAGCCACCCCGACCCAGGGCGCGAATCATTCGATAACGGCCCCGCAGCAGCAGCTCTGCCCCGCAGTTTTGACAATGGCTGAGCGTGGGGGGGTTTTTGGGTTTTGAACAGTCGGGTTGAATGCAGTAGCTCATGCGGCCCAGGATGGTGGATATCTAGACGAGGCCCGAAGACCACGCCTGGGGTTGAGTTAACCAGCAGCGGGGCAGTTTAGATGGGAAGCCACAACACCCACAAAGCAGGAGTTATGAGGGCCGGTCCCATGCGGTATTGCCACATTACCCCAATTGTTCCCTCTTTCAGAGAGGGGTTATAGCATTCACCCACAGGGATATATACTTCCGGCCAAAATAGCGGTGAAATGTAAAAAATCGATGAACCCTTGATCCCCGTACGCCTTTATGGGCCAGTGGGATGTCGGACGGGGTTGCCCCTGGGTAGATGCAATGCCCACGGGGTAGAATGTTTGGGCAATATATCAAGTCCAGCTCAGGATCTGTAGTCTTCTCACCAGCAGAACTCTACTCCTGAACTTGAATGAGATTTACACTACAGCGTTAGCTTTTTTAACGGTCAAACCAGCCCCACCATGCGCATATCTCTCAACTGGCTCAACGAATACGTCACTATCCAGCTTTCTCCCCAAGCGCTAGCCGATGCCCTGACGATGGCAGGCTTTGAGGTAGAAGACATTGAAGATAGACGCACCTGGGCCGATGGTGTGGTGGTCGGTCGAGTGGTAGATCGCACCCCGCACCCCGATGCCGATAAGCTCAGCGTTTGTGTGGTGGATATTGGCCAGGCCGATAGGTCAACTATAGTGTGCGGAGCCGCCAATGTGCGCGCCGATATCTATGTGGCGGTGGCGACGGTGGACACGCATCTGCCGGTGGTCGATCTCACCATTAAACCTCGCAAGCTGCGCGGGGTGCCCTCAGAGGGCATGATCTGCTCCCTGGCCGAGCTGGGCCTGGCGAAGGATTCGGAGGGCATTCATATTTTTGAGGTCGATGGGCTGGAGCTGGGGCAGGATGTACGCCCTCTGCTGGGTCTCGACGACGTTATTTTAGATGTCACCTCCACCGCCAACCGGGCCGATGCCCTGAGTATGGTCGGCATTGCCCGCGAAGTGGCGGCCATTACGGGGGCAACCCTGCGGCTGCCCGTTATCCAACCGCCGACGGTGCCCAAGAGTAAGGCGGCTCCGGCGATCGCGCTGACCGATGAGAAAGCCTGCCCGATCTACATCGGTACGATGCTGGAGAATATTCAGCTGGGGCCGTCTCCCCAGTGGCTGCAGCAGCGCCTGGTGGCGGCGGGCACCCGCCCGATTAATAACGTGGTGGATATCACCAACTACGTGCTGCTGGAGTGGGGGCAACCGCTGCACGCCTTCGATCGCGATCGCCTACCCACTACCGATGCTGGGCTAGCTCTAGGGGTTCGCTACGCCCAGCCCGGCGAAACCCTGGTGACGCTGGACAGCCAAAAGCGCCAGCTGCAGCCCGAAACGCTGCTGATTACCGCCAGCGATCAGCCCGTCGCCCTGGCCGGGGTGATGGGTGGTGAAGCCACCGAAGTCCACGACGGCACCCAGGCCGTTCTGCTAGAGGCCGCCTTTTTTGACGCGGCGGCGATCCGCAAATCGGCCCGCAGTCAGGGGTTGCGCACCGAGGCCTCGGCTCGCTACGAGCGCGGCGTTAACCCGGCTGAGCTGGGGCTGGCCTGCGATCGCGCCCTGCAGCTGCTTCAGGAGCTGGCCGGGGCCACCGTGGTCGCCCAAACGGTAGCTACCACGGCCCTTGGGGCCACGATTCCCGAGCGGGTGCTGACCCTGCGGCTGAGCCGGGTGACTCAGCTGCTGGGTCAGGTGGTCAATTTGGGTCAAGCGCCTCAAGACTTGCCGCCAGGAACGATTCAGCAGCTGCTGGAGACGCTGGGCTGTCAGGTGTTTCCAACCGACAACGCAGGCGTGTGGGCCGTGACGGTGCCCGCCTACCGCTACCGCGATCTGGAGCGCGAGATCGATTTAATTGAAGAGATTGCTCGCCTCTACGGCTACAACCACTTCGCCGACACCCTGCCCCAAAAGGCGGTAGGCGGCTACCTCTCGGTAGAGGCCGCCCTGCGTCGACGGCTGCGGGAGGCCTTTCGGGCGGCGGGGCTGACCGAGCTGCTGCACTACTCGTTGACCAAGCCCACCAGCGATCGCCAGGTCACCCTGGCCAACCCCCTCTTTCCTGAATATTCGGCTCTGCGGCAGGATTTAATTGACGGTCTGATCGAGGCCTACGCCTTTAACCTCAACCAGAGCAACGGCCCCCTCAACGGCTTTGAGATCGGCCACATTTTCTGGCAGGACGAGGCGGGCATTCACGAAGCCGAGGCGGTGGGCGGCATTGTTGGCGGCGACGGGCGATCGAGCCAGTGGCCTACCAGTGGACAAGAGCAGCCCCTCACCTGGTACGAAGCCAAGGGCCGGTTAGACAGCGTATTTCGTCGACTGGGGCTGGCGGTTGACTATCGCCCCGACAGCACCGACCCGCGCTTTCACCCCGGTCGCACCGCATCGCTGTGGGTGCGGGGACGGCTAGAGCTGGGCCGCTTTGGTCAGCTCCACCCCCAGCTGCGCCAGCAGCGTCAGCTGCCCGCTGAGGTGTATGTGTTTCAGCTCAACTGGTCGGCCCTGGAGACCTGCCTGGTGCCAGTGCTGCAAAAGTCGGTCAAGTATGCGGCCTACTCTACCTTTCCGGCCAGCGATCGCGACCTCGCCTTCTATGCCCCTCTAGGGGTAGCGGTAGCCGAGCTGACCAGCGCCATGACCAAAGCCGGAGGCAAACTGCTGGAGTCGGTGGATCTGTTCGACGAGTACCGGGGCACAAGCGTGCCCGAGGGCCAGCGCAGTCTTGCCTTTCGCCTGGTCTATCGCTCCCCAGAGAAAACGCTCACCGACGATGCGGTCGACCCGGTTCACCAAAAAGTGCGCGCCGCCCTAGAAAAGCAGTTCGGCGTCACCCTGCGGAGCTAGACAGCAGGGATTTGCGCCAGATCCGCATTTTGTAAGACGGCATTCTGCCTGACGAACGTTGGCTGGGGCAAACGGTGTTTGCCCCAGATGGCTAGAGATGGACCCACAGGGGGGAATCTACACGGGCAAGACGGTTTCTAGCAGCGTTGTGGCTAAAAACGCAGCGCCAATACCGCAAATTACCAGGCCAGCGCGCTGCACAAAGACGGGGTTCGTGCGCTGGGTCAGCTGTCGGCCAATCCAAAAGGCCGCGATCGCGATCGTCAGCTGAATTGTCGTGAAACCCGCTAAATAGGCCACCAGCGGCATGGTTTGAGCGCCAAAAATGGCCTCACCGTAGGCAAAGCCGTGGAACAGCCCGGCGATCGCCGCCAGTCCGGCAATTACCGCGCTCTGGGGTCGATTTTTGAGCGCCAGCAGCAGGCCAAACCCCAGCACCGAGCCAGCGATCGCCAGTTCCGCCGCCGGTAGCGTGACTTCGGCCAGGTGCAGCCCCGTGCCGACCATAGCCGTCAGCACAAAAACTACGGGGATCGCGATGCCCCAGGCGCTGACCGCCGCCAGTAAACCTAGCGCCACCACAAAAGCCAGGTGGTCAAGCCCAATCACGGGGTGCCCCAGGCCCGACAAAAAGCCCTCGGCAAAGGTGACGGGCACCCGTCCACCCAGCGGGTGGTGGGCCAGACTGGGCAGCGGCAGCAGCAGTAGGGCCGCAATTGCCCCCACAGTGCCACGACCGACCAGATTCGACCGTAAACCAGCCCCGACTGATCTCAGGGCAGCAAAGCAATAATTCATCCGTACCTCGCAGACGAAAGAAGAACGACGAAAAACAGAGATGCGATCGGCGGGCGTTCTGGCTCGGTCGTTTTTGTGTTTAACGGAATATTTCGCCAAATGCAAAAACGACCTCACAGCTGCGGGACAGCGGCAGGCTTACACTGCACTTTCCCCGTTGCCTCCGGTGGCTGATCCCCACCGGAACCGATAGCGCCCAAGCATCATAGCACCGGGGGCAGGCCGTCCTGCCGCAGGTTTATCAATAGTCACCGGAACAGGCCAGCCGGGTTAAGTCGTTAGCGACAAAGCCTTAACGTGATTGCGTTAGCATCAATCCATCTGTATCTCAGTTTGCAATGGTTTCATCGTCTCGTTTGGCTCGGCAAAGAGAGATCGTCGAAGTCGTGCTGAGCCACGGCTGGGACTACATGCGACGGCTGCTGGTAGGGGGCCAAGCCGACGAGCCCGAGCTGCCCCCCCCCGCCGTGCTGCGCAACATTTTGACAGACCTGGGGCCGGTGTACGTCAAGCTGGGTCAGCTCTTGAGCACCCGCCCCGACCTCATGCCCCCGGCCTACATTGAAGAACTCAGCAGCCTCCAGAGCACGGTTCCGGCTGTAGACCCCAAAGAAATCGAAATTCACATTCGCCAGTCCCTGGCGGCTGCTCCGGAGGAGCTGTTTGAGCGGCTGGAGTACCACGCGATCGCGGCGGGTTCGATCGCCCAAACCCACAAGGCTGTACTGAAGGATGGCCGTCAGGTGGCCCTCAAGGTGCAGCGCCCCGGCATTGAGCGCCAGGTCGAGCGCGACATGACGTTAATTCGCGACATTGCTCGACTGGTGTCGGCGACCCAGTTTGGCCAGCGCTACAACGTCGTCGAGCTGGCCGAAGAATTTGCCGACGCCCTCAACGCCGAACTCGACTTCACCACTGAGGCGACCTATACCGATCAGCTGCGGCTCAACCTCTCCAAAAGCGCCTGGTACGACGCTGGCCAGCTGATTGTGCCAGAAATCTACTGGGAACTCACCAACTCCAAAATTATGGCGATGGAGTGGCTGGAGGGTGTCCCCCTGCTCAAGGCCGACCTGCGGGCCGAAGATCTCCACAGCGACAGCGTGGGGCTGCGGGCAAAAGCCACGACACTGCTGTTTCGGGCCTTCTTTAAACAGTATTTTGTCGATGGCTTCTTTCACGCCGACCCTCACCCCGGCAACATTTTTTACCTGGTGGATGGTCGCCTGGCCCTGCTGGACTGCGGCATGATGGGCCACATGGATCCGCGCACCCGCACCACCATGACCGAGATGGTGCTGGCCATTGTCAACTGCGATGCCCAGCGCTGCGCCCAGCTCACGTTGCAGCTGGCCGAACCGCTGAAGCCGGTTAACCTGGCTCGGCTGGAGAGCGACTACACCCGGCTGCTGGGCCGCTACTACGGCCTCAGCCTGGAGCAGATTAACACCGCCGAAATTTTTGGCGAAATTTTGGCGGCGGGCATTCGCAACAACCTGCGCTGGCCCGCCAATGTGGGGCTGTTTACCAAATCGCTGGCCAACCTGGAGGGGGCGGCTCGCCAGTTCAATCCGGGCGTGAACCTGATAGACGAAGTGCGCCCGCTGATGGCCGACTTGTTTCGGCAGCAGCTAGTCGGCGACGATCCACTGCTGGCGCTGCTGCGCACGGGGCTAGAATTTCGCAACCTGTCGCTGAGTTCGCCGCGCCAGGTGGGCTTTTTGCTCGATCGCCTCAGTTCAGAGCAGCTCACCTTCAACCTCAAGATTCAGGGAGTTGACGACCTGCGCCGCAGCCTCGACGAGGCCTCTACGCGGCAGTCGTTTAGCATTGTGGTGGCCGCTTTAATCGTGGGAGCAGCGATCGTGGCCACGGGCCGTCAGTCGCCCCAGGGGCAAATTCTCAGCATTGTTTTATTCGCGGCGGCCAGCTTCTTTGGCCTGTGGCTGTTGTTTAGCATTGTGCGCCCCAGGCGGCGGCGATAGGCGATCGCCCCGGCACAGGCTCAGGCCTTTTGGGCTTTGTACTTGTCTTTGAATAGGGCCTGCTGGGTCTTGTGGTCGACAATGGGGGCCGGGTAGTCACCGCGATCGCGCTCCGCAATCTTCCCCGTCACCAGGGCTCCGGTATCCAGCGATCTGAGTTCGGGCACCCACTGGCGAATGTATTCGGCCTCCGCGTCATACTTCTGGGCCTGGCTGGCCGGGTTGAAAATTCGCAGCGGTTTAGGATCCATGCCGCTGGAGGCGCTCCACTGCCAGCCGCCGTTGTTGGCCGACAGATCGCCATCTACCAGGTGCTGCATAAAATATTTCTCGCCCCACTGCCAGTTGACAATCAGGTCTTTGGTCAAAAAGCTGGCCACAATCATGCGGCAGCGGTTGTGCATCCAGCCGATCTCGTTGAGCTGGCGCATGGCGGCATCCACAATCGGGTAGCCGGTGCGCCCCTCGCACCAGGCGGCAAAGTGGTCTTCGTTGTTGATCCAGGGAAAATCTTTGAGGGGCGCTCGGTAGGGGCCGTCAGCCAGCTCCGGAAAAAAGTACATGACGTGCTGATAAAACTCGCGCCAGGCCAGCTCCTGCTGCCAGGTGCGCACGTTGTCGCGGGTTTCGTCGCTGCGGCAGCGGCTGTAGGCGGCATCGGCGGTGGCCCACACGGTGCGAATGCCCACCGCCCCAAACTTCAGCGCCGCGCTCAGACGCGAGGTGCCATCAACAAAGGGAAAGTCGCGCTGCTCGTCGTAGGCGGCAACGGCGCGATCGTCGTCGCAAAAAGCCTCCAGCCGCTCCAGCGCCCCTTGCTCTCCCGGCTCTACCGGAAACCCGTTCTGCCAGCCAAAGCCCAGATCGGCGGCGCTGGGCAGCTCCGTACAGCCTACTTTTTGCGCCGCCTCTTTTTGCTTGGCGCTGAGGGGTTGCAGCCCTGGGGGAGCCGGCAGCGGCTCGGCCTTCGGCTGCTTGATCCAGTTGCGCCAGAAGGGCGTGTAAACGCTGTAGGGCTCGCCCGCCCCGGTGCGCACGTCTCCCGGCGCGTGCAGCAGCTGATCCCAAAAGGTGGTGTGAAATTCAATGCCCGCGTCCTTAAGCGCCTGGGCCACACAGGTGTCGCGCTGGCGCGAGTAGGGCTCTACATCGCGGTTCCAGTAGATGGCATCGACCCCCAGCGCCTGGGCTAGAGCCGGAATTTTCTGACGGGGATCGCCCTGAAGAATCAGGAGCTGTCCGCCCGCTTCGGCGTAGGCGGTTTGTAGCGCCTCCAGGCAGCCAACCATGTAGGCCACTCGCGCCGGGGCCACGTCACCATTTTGCAAAATGCCGGGGTCAAGGCAAAAGACGCCAGTGACATGGGGGGTGCGATCGCGCGCCGCACTCAAGCCCACGTTGTCGCCTAAGCGCAGGTCACGGCGGTGCCAAAACAACACTAAATCGGCCATAGCTGCAGCCCCAACATCCTTTGCAAACGGCTCCCATCAACGAATATTCAGTATAACGACATTAGCAATCGGGGTTAGGCAGCTTCTATCATGGGGCAGATTCGGTCTGCAAGCTCAGCCTTTTTGAGGAGATCAACCATGCTGCAAAACAAGCAAATCATTATGCGCACCTTCAATGGCTACCTTGATTTTTTATCGGAGAGCCAGCCTGCCCTTTCCCCCGATGCCGCCTGCCAGGTGGCGGCTCTGCTCACCCAGGCCGAGTTCAACCTGCAAGTAGCCGAAAACAGCCGTAAGTCTTAGCCTTAAGGAAAAAGCGGGAAAGGGCGGCATGGGGTTCGGGGTTGAGGCGCTTTCCTCACCCCTGAACCTGGTATCTAGCCCTGTATTGAGAACTGATAACAATCGTGTCGGGGCGATCGCAAAGCTTGAAACCCAGATCTTGGCAAACTAAACTGTAAATATAGCTACAGTTTACTCAGCGAGTTTGCTCACTATTCGCGCAACCAGGCTGGGGGTAACGCTGCTGTATCGATACCCTTAACGTGGAGTTTTTGACATGAAGCTGTCCTATCGTGGTGCTCAGTACGACGTACAACTGCCCCAGGTGCAGAGCGATGGCGTAGAAACCGCTGGCACCTACCGGGGAGCCCCGGCCACCTGGCGGCATGTTCATCGCCAGAAGAGTCATTACCATCAGGTTGAAATGACCTACCGAGGCGTCAAGTACAACCAGTCGGTGTAAGCTACGCTTTTTCTACCTACGAATGGGGCAGGCTGAGTATCAGCCTGCCCCATTTTTATAGGCCCTCTAGGTCCAATTGCTGCGTATCGCTCATGCCTATGGCCACTACCTATCGTTTAGGATCCTGAAACCCATAAGTAAACCAATCCATTACCAATCGGTTTGATTACGAATCCCGTTCAGCCAAGCCGCAAAAAGACAAGACAGGCTTCAGGTTTTCCCGTAGTATCAAGATTGTGTTAGATCTGCTCAGAGCAAATCCTGGAAACCTTATCCTAAGGCTGTTCTGTAGTTTATAGATCGACGTGGAATCTGTATTTGACGAGAGGATAGCACCATGGCAACCTTCAAGGTTACGCTGATCAACGAAGCTGAAGGGCTCAACCAAACCATCGACGTTGACGACGATACCTATATTCTTGATGCCGCCGAAGAGCAGGGCCTAGATCTGCCCTACTCCTGCCGGGCTGGGGCTTGCTCCACCTGCGCCGGTAAAATCACCGCTGGTAGCGTTGATCAATCCGATCAGTCCTTCCTGGATGATGACCAGATTGGCGCTGGGTACGTGCTGACCTGCGTTGCCTACCCCACCTCCGACTGCACCATCCTGACCCACCAAGAAGAAGAACTCTACTAAATTTGATCGGCTTATTTCTGCCGCTTTGGCGGGTGGAGATAGGCCCTCAAATGAGTTTTTTGAATTGACAAAAAGGCGCTGCTTAAAATTCTAAGCAGCGCCTTTTTGTCGTTTGAGGAAGTTTAGTGCTATTTGGCTGCGGCCACGCACTGCTCTACCAGAGCCGCGACCTTGTCCACGTTCTGCCAGCCCAAGATTTCGGTGACCTTCTTCTCCAGATTTTTGTAGGAGCGGAAGAATTCAGCGATCTCATCTAGCCGGTGGGGGGCAACATCATCTAGCGACTTTACGCTGGCATAGCGGGGGTCTTCGGCCGGTACGCAGAGAATTTTCTCGTCGCGATCGCCGCCGTCGATCATTTCCAGCATGCCGATAGGCCGCGCCGCAATTACACAGCCTGGAAACGTTGGCTCATCCATCAGCACCATGCCATCGAGGGGATCGCCATCGTCGGCCAGGGTGTTGGGCACAAAGCCGTAGTCGTAGGGATATTTGACCGACGAAAACAGCACCCGATCAAGAATAAAGGCGTTTAGATCTTTATCGAATTCATACTTATTTTTGCTGCCGCCGGTAATCTCCACCAGCACATTGATCAGTCCAGGCTCAGGCTGAGCTGGAATACGGGATAGGTCCACAACGATACTCCAATGGATAACGAATTAACATCACAGAGGCGGCAGCAAGCCTGGATCCTCGCGCTGCAAAAACAACCGCCAGGCTCCAGCAAGTGCCCTTCCGCATAGTATTCTACGGGGCGATGACTCATTTTCCGCAAGGTTTAGGTCACAGCCCCGCCGTTTATGGCGATCGCGGAGAAGAGGCTGAAGCGTTGCCTACGCTCTATATCCGCTTTATGGCAATAGATTTATCACTGGGTTACCAATAGATGAGGTGATCTCCTAACGTCCTGTCGAAGCAGGTGTCGCAAAGGCAGGAGGCCGTTCAAGATTAGCTGTAGCTGATGAGAAGTGGGCGACTATAAACAGCGGCAGCGTTAGCGTCAGTACCGCAATTAACACGCCCAACACACTGGATGAAGGACTAGGAGGTTCCCCCGCAGGGGTGTCAGGTTGACTAGCAGAATCCATACATGCATTCACAGAAATCAACAAGGGATAGCTGTCTGAGGTTGGGGCAGAGCCACAGAAGCCCAGACAATCCCAATATCCAACCGTCATCGGTGGGTCTCAGCTGAGGCCACCGCTATCGTGCGCTCTTCATGGACGAGATTATCGACGACATTGAGGTGGAAAACGGTTCCATTGCGACCATAATGCAAGGTTATAGCAATCAATCCATGACATTGATCACCCCCAAGACTTAACTTATGGCCGTCGTATCTAAATGTAACCTACAGGTTTAAACCAGCTCTAAATCTATCATTCCCGACGGTTTGCAGGAATTACGGATATTACGCTGCCTCATCCCCTATCTCCCCTGCTGCTCCAGTAGCTCACGAATCGCTCGCAGTTCTTGCAGCATCTGCCGCATCAGGTCGTGGGTGAGGGTTTCTTCGGGCGGCTGCACCTGAATGGTGGGGTGCAGGCCCAGCACTTCTTCAGCAAACCGACGCACCTCCTGGGGGCGAAACTCCAGGGGGGCGTCTTTATCGCGACGCACTTCCGGATTGAGCTTAGTTTGGTCGTAGGGAGGGTTGAGTACGTCGGGATCGGTGTTGGCGTAGCGGTACACCGAGGCCCGCGATCGATTCAGGTACTTCTGCACCGCTTCGACCGATAAGAGCGGCGTTGTCTCTGCCGCCGCTGCGCTGCCAGCGTAGGACACCGAATCGGCCGCAGAGGAAGGAGGAGCAAAGGTCGGGTCGGGGATCATAGGGCCAGCCATAGCAAATCTGTGGCTACTTTACCAGGTTCATCTAGCTCGGGCGTGGCCTGTAACAGAGCGTGCCAAAGGGCGATCGCAAGTTGAGAAGGTGTGCTAAAACCTTGGCAGTGTCAACTCGATTGGGGCAGGACTGGGCGTGAAGGGCGATCGCAGGCAGATGCAGCGACACAGTCGAGGGCAACGGCGCTACCCATGGCGCTATCTATCAGTGCTAACCGTTGCCATGTTTAGCATAGGAGCCATAGCCGGGCTCAGCGCCTCTCGCTGGTCGCCCACCCCCTCGCCAGGGGCAGGCGGCGAAATTACCCCAGCCCTCAAGCTGCGGCGTGTGCCCCAGCCCCTGGCCTTTAATGGCCGCCCTCAGATCGACCCAATGCCCCAGTTTGAGGAAGTTTGGGAATGCCAGGTCGCCGTGGTGGGAGGGTCGCTGGGAGGCGTAGCCGCCGCCGCCCACGCTATGGCCACTGGCGCTACCACCTGTCTGATTGAAGTTGCCCCCTGGTTGGGAGGCCAGATCAGCGCCCAGGGAGTGTCAGCGTTAGACGAGTCGCTGAGAATGCGCCAGGCCAACAACCTTTCTCCCAGCTGGCAGCGGTTTCGTCAGATCATTAAACAGCAGGTGGCCGAACTGCCCGCCTGGAGCCCCAGCGGTACCTCGCGATCGGTTGCCGATATCAACAGCTGCTGGGTTGGTACCCTGTGCTTTACACCCCAGGTGGGAGCTAAGGCCGCTGAGCAGTTTTTGAGCGACACCCAGCCTAGCGCTCCCGCCAGCCGCTGGGCTACCATGACCGCCTTTAAGGGGGCCGAGTTCGACGCTACAGGTCGCCGCATTACGGCGATATACGGGGTGCGGCGAGTTCCCAAAGATCCTGGTTATAGGCCCAAGGGGCGGCTGTCTGAGGAACTGGCCCACTGGTACAGCTGGTCGCCCACTCCCGAGTTCGAGCGGGTGCCGGTAAAGCTACAGGCTCCTCCCGGACAGCGCATGATTGTGATTGACGCCACCGACACTGGGGAGCTGGTGGCCTGGGCTAAGGTGCCCTACCGCTTGGGATCGGAATCGAAGGCTACCACTGGCGAACCCAATGCCGCCGCCTTCGACAACCCCGACTGCACCCAGGCCTTCACCTACCCGTTTGCGATCGGTATTCACAACGACGGGGGCGATAGCCTGGCGGCGCTGTCGCGGCTTCAGCCCACCTACGGCCGCCACGAACACCAGGCCTCGTTTGATTTAGAGGGGTTCCCGTTTTTCACGGGCAAGAGCGTGTTCAACTACCGGCGCATCGTCAGCCAGACGCGTGGCAACCCCTACACCAGCGCCCCGGCCCCCGGCGACATCACGATGGTTAACTGGAACCGGGGCAACGACTGGAACTGGATGGATCCACCCCTGGTGATGAATGCCGCTGCACTGGAGGCCTCTGGGCAATACCAGAACTGGATGGGGGGGCTGTCGCAGTCGGCCCTCAAGTTTGGCGAAGAAAATGCGCTGACCTTTGCCCACTGGCTGCTCGAAACTCAGTCTGGGCCAAACCATCCTCTAGCCTACCTCTACGGAGATGACAGCCCGATGGGTACGCTGTCGGGGCTGAGTATGGTGCCTTACTTTCGCGAAGGACGACGGATTGTGGGTCGCGCGGCCTACGGCCAAGATGAGTTTATGATTCGCGAAAACGACCTTCGCTACAACTTTCCCGGTCAGCGCAACTTTAGCCCTACGGCTGTGGGCCTCACCCACTACGCGATCGATATTCACGGCTGCCGCTACCGCAACTGGCTGCCCTCTGGAGAGGCAATCAGTGCTCCGGCCCAAGAGCCTCGCGTCAAGCCGATACAAATTCCGCTAGAGAGCCTGATTCCCCAGGGCGTTGACAACCTGATCATGGGCGGCAAGGCTATGGCCACAACCCACATCGCCAATGCGTCAACCCGCATTCACTACGGAGAGTGGCAGGCGGGGGCCGCAGCCGGGGTAACGGCTGGCTGGCTGATGTCTGCCAATACCCCCGTCAGCGACCCAGCAGAGGTAATCCCCAGCGGTTATATGGGGGTGCTGCAAGAGGCAATGAGGCTTCAGGGGCTCAAAACCAGCTGGTAGCCATGAGATGGCGGCTGATCCCCGAACCCGGCGTTGGCCACCCCAACCGACCGTCAGAAACTCAAGGTTGCAAGCCGCCGGTTGAATGGCTAGCCTACTCCTGAAGGCGAATTAAATAAGACAAAGACCTGGCGGCAGCAGCGGCGCAGTCGTTCGCGGCAGGTCGGGTCGGGGGTGACCTCGCCAGAGAAGGCCCAGTTATCGATGGTAGATAGAGTCCAGCGCTTGCCGCGATGATCGAAGCCGGCCAGATCAAGGCCAATGACGCGACGGTTCACAGAGCGCCCAGGAACTGACTCGGATCGAGTATCTCTTTGGGAGGGATCGCCTCTCTGGCAGGTTTGGCTATCCACCGCCTCTGGATCGGTGTACAGGCGAATCTGCACCAGCAAACTGCGGCACTGAAACAGCCGACTGACCCCAGGAAAATGAAACCCTAGATCGATCGAGTCAGGATCAACTAGATCGCGAGTATCGGGGTCATTGGCCCAGGGTTTGAGATCGGCCCGCAGGTCGGGCAACTCTGCCTTAAATAGACCCACCACGGCGGCTATTTTGCTGGCGAACTCGATACTGTTAGCCTGTTCTGCTGCGTTCACGCGACCTGTAACGTTAATGAAGGAGCTATAAGCATAGACTAGCGCTCCTGGCTGAACCGTCAACTGGGTAACGCCTAACCCAAGTCGGCAGGCGGCTACTGCTGTGAGGCCACGGCCGCGCGGCAGGTGTCAAGCATGCGGTGGTCGTTATCGCTGACGGTATCGATGGCAAAGAAGCCGTCTAGCCCAAAGGGAGCCATATCGCCTGTTGCGTCGGTGGTGGCCACAGCGGGGCCATCGGCTAGGGCCAGGCTGTAGGGATAGGCTTGCTGGTCGTAGCTGTTGATGATGGTCATGGCCAGCTCGGTGCCCTCTACCTCACCGTAGAAGCAGTCGAAGGATGAGCTGGGGTAATACAGAGCGCCGTAGACGCGATCGCCCGTGCGCTCAAGCACTACATAGCCCTGGCCAATTTGATCGGGCTGGGGCACCTGGCCAAATAGATAGCGACCCGCCTCGGGCAGCGCCGCAGCAGTCTGAGCTACCGCCACCTCTGGGAGTACGCTTTGGGTAGCACTTTGGGCCTGAACTGGAGCAGTGGCTCCTAGGGCCGCAGCCGCAGCCGTACCGATCAATAGGTAGGACAGGGAGTGGCGATCGCGATTTCGACCCTGGTTTGAAGATAGTTTTACCAGGGAGGAAAACAGCTTGGATTGCAACATTTTGATACCCATTCTTTACCCCCTTTCATCCAATTCTTTTGACGTCCTAAACGGTCCAAAGAAGACCATACAGCGGCAGCAACACAAGGCTGCCTCGGCATTCTTCTAGCCTTGCCTCAATGCTCTAAGAGCCTGCTCTATGGCCCTTTCAAAGCTCTCAGCCTATTTTTAAATGTAGTAGACTGCGGTAACCGAGCCCATTGTTCTGGCGTGAACCGTAACAACTCTTTTTAGTGGTGGAACCTGGGTTACTAAGTCGTTTACTAATAGGTCGGCAAGCCGCCATTCTGCGCTTAAGCTGGTAGGCAATTGCGCTTACTTAGTAGTATTTGACCGTTGTACATAGTTTCAGGCCAATGCCCAAGAACTACATCCTCCTATGGGCCAGCTTGGCAACTGGTTGCGATCGCGCCGATTTCTCCTCAGCCTCAAAAGAAGTGCTTAGATTGGGCTGTAGAGAGTCTGGTAGTCAAGGTAAAATCGAGTAGAAACTGGTTTTCAGACTTTTAGGAGACAGTAATGGAGGGTCCCTCCACTTCCCTTGATGACGTTCGGGTACCCCTCAAGCTGCTGCTATTTATCGATAAGCGGCCCAGTCTGGCGCGGCAGATGCGCCAGATCAGGCAGTATCTAAAAACCCTAGAAGATCACTTTGACTTCAACCTAGATGTGGTTGACATTGGCGAGCAGCCCTACCTGGCCGAGCACTACAAGCTGGTGGCCAGCCCCGCACTGATTAAAATTGCGCCAGCTCCGCAGCAAATGCTGGCCGGTAGCGACATCATCAACCAGCTCGAACGGTGGTGGCCCAAGTGGCAGCAAGAGCACCTCGATGCCATTAAGCTGGCCGACTCCGATCCCAACCAGTCGGCCAACCTGCTGGTCGAGCAGGACGATTCTCTCAGCTATTCTGCCGAGCTGATGAAGCTCTCTGACGAAATCTTTCGGCTCAACCAAACGCGCGAAGAACTTGAGGCCCAGCTGCGCTTCAAAGACCGCATCATCGCCATGATGGCCCACGACCTGCGCAACCCGCTGACCGCCGCCTCTATTGCGATCGAAACTCTGGAGCTGGGCTATGCCCCCAACCAGGCCCGCACCCTTACCCTTAAGCCAGAGCTGACCGGCCAGTTGCTCAAGCATGCGAAGACTCAAATTCGAGCTATCAACCGCATGATCACCGACATTCTCAAGGCGGCCCGAGGGGCCTCAATGGAGCTTCAGCTGGTGCCCCAGGAGCTCGATCTATCCGCCCTCTGTCTAGAGGTGGTAGACGCGTTTCAAAACCGGCTGCACGAGAAGCAGCAGGTGATAACGACTGAAATTCCGCAAGATTTACCGACGGTGTATGCTGACGGTACCCAGGTCAAGCGGGTGATTACCAATCTGCTCGACAACGCCATTAAGTACACGCCCCAGCGGGGTAAAGTTGCCATCGTCGCGCTCCACCGCACGACTCAAAAGGTGCAGGTCTCGGTTGCCGATACCGGCCCTGGTATTCCAGCCGAGAACTGCGACAAGATTTTTGAGGAAAGCTATCGCCTTCAGCGGGATGTGACCCAGGAGGGCTATGGGCTGGGGCTAGCCCTCTGCCAGCGCATTGTTCGCGCTCACTACGGTCAAATTTGGGTTGATTCATCCCCCGGCGAGGGCAGCTCTTTCTACTTTACCCTGCCCGTTTACCGCGCCTAGTTTATCGCTCCGGTTATCAAAACGTTTTGATGTTGCTGCATCGAAGCATAAATTTCGGCATCCCACTTCCCACCTACCCACCCACCCATCTACGCACCCACGCCCTGCACCAAACCCCAAAGGCTATGGCAAGATAAGGGCCATGAACAAGCGGTTTCTGCATCACCTTAGTCCTGCCGTTTGGGCCAGCAGGCTGGCCATTTACAGCAGCGGTCGTCTGTGGCGAGAGGTGTGGCTACAGGCGGCCCGATCGCGCTGGGCTGAGGTGGCGGCGGCGATCGCTTTCCTCTGGCTGCTGGGGCTGCTGGGGCTGAGCTTTGTCCTGCTGCACATCGAGCAACATCGAGCCCTGCCGCTGCCAATGGGGGCAGGGCAGCTGGCCTACAGTGTGCAGACCAGCCTTGCGATCGCCCCTGCAGAGGCCAACCCCAACCTTCTGGGTCGCTGGGAGCTGGGTCTATTGGGCCTAGGAGCCTGGCTGTGCCTGGTGGCCGGTAGTCACAAGCTGATGCAGCTGGTGGCCATCGTTTATGACGCTGGCTCCCCCCATCCTGCGACCTGGCGCACCCGGCTTTTGCCCTGGGGGGTTACGCTCCTGGCTCTGGCCCTAGCGGGGCTGGTGCTGGGTCTGACTGAAGGGGCGGCTGGGCCTCAGCCGGGCCTGATGGCCCAGGTTTGGCGGCTGGGTCGATGGGCGATCGCGCTGGTCAGTATCGCCATTGGGCTGGCCGTCGTCTATCGTCTTGCCCCCCGGCGCTGGGCACCGGGGCTACCCCTGTGGCCGGGCGTTCGGCTGGTCTTGCTGCTGGGGATCGCTGGGCTAGGGCTGCGGTACTGGGGAGTGACCTGGCTGGCTGGCCAAACGCTAGCCTATGGGCTGCTGCCGGCCCTGGGCCTCAATCTGGGGGCGCTATACGGGCTAATTTTGCTGGTGCCCCTGGGGGCACAGGTCAACCTCAGCGCCCTGCGTCACCGAGGCACCGTCAGCCGTTCCTGGGGAATGCCGCCCCCAACGCCCCCATCGTTCGAATCGTTTAAGATTAATCGCCGCAGTTAGGGGCTGCCGCTGGTGGCGGCAGCGGCGGCAATGGAGGGTGTGGCTCAGGGCTGCGGCTGGGTCCGACATTCAGGCCTGCAGCTGGCCCGTGGTTAACCTGCTAGCGAATTCGCTGCAGGCTGCTGACAATGCCCAAGCCAAAGCAGACCAAGATGAGCAGCCAGATCACCAGACCCGGCAAAAAAGCCAGCACCGACAAACCCCGTAAAACCCACACGATGGCCGTAAGCCCCAGAGCCCCTAAAAATAACTTGGTCAGTGGTTGCAGCGGGTAGCGACGACGACCCATGGCAGCGATGTCTCCATTTGTAAAGCTTTCACCAGGCTACGGGAGAATACTGATGCCCTTAGTAAAAGCACCGTAATGATACTACCGCTTTCCCCCGGCTCAGAACGGTCTGGCATTTAATAGAAAAACCAGCGACACAGCGGTAGCATTGGCCCACTAGCCCAGCGTTACTACGGTAGCAAGCCATGCCGCCGATGGTGTTGGGGTTGCGATCGCCTGAGGGAACCCGGCTTTCAGTCTTGTCTTCAATAGACTGGTCGTCACGGTCCCCAGCATCGAGATCAGGTCGCGTCCTTAGGAGGAGTAGAGCGGTGGTAGTCAGCAAAGCCCAGGCAATCTGCGAATTTAGACCCGTAAACGGTTTTTTGGCCCAGTTTTCTCCCGGTGACCAGGTCGCCCTACTGCGGGGGGATGTATTGCTCAAATCTCAGACTAACCGCGATGGTGGAGCGGTAACAGCCCACATCTACGTGCCCCTAGCGCGGCCGCAAATTTGGCCCCAGGTGACCAACTACAGCTGCTGGACCCAGTATTTTCCCAATATTGTTCATAGCGAAGTACTCGAAACGGTAAAAACGGCGACCCAGCGCTACCGCCGTCTCTACCAGGTCGGGCGCAAGGGGTTCATGCTGCTCACGGCCCAGGTCGAGATCTATCTCAAGGTGGTCGAGACCACCTGCGAGGCGATTCAGTTTCGCCTGGAGCAGGGCACCTTTTCTCACTTTGCCGCCGACCTGCATCTGCAAGACTTCAGCCAGGGCACCCTGCTGAGCTACTCTGTTCAGGCCGCTCCCACCATTCCAGTGCCGTCTTTTCTCATTGAGCAGGCGATGAAGACCGACCTACCCGGCAACATGAAGCAGATGAGACGGGTGCTGTGCGAGCGGTATGGTGTGGCGTGAGTGTGGCGCAACAGCGACCAGCGATCGCGCGCACAGCTGACTAGCCCTGCGGCTGAAACCGCGATCGCTGCGGGCCTGGTCAATTTGTCTACTTAAAGCTTTGCGGCTGAGTCTGCTTCTGCCTGAGTTGCGGGCGGAAGCGCACTAGCTATAGCGCTCGACAAAAGCCCGCCCCGCCGACATAGCGGCGCTGCTAGTGGTGTAAAACGTACCATCGCTCAGCACGTCTAAATCGGGATTGACGATCCAGCACTGATAACCTCGATCTTTGCTGTGGCTGACGCCAATAATCCACCCCGTCATGGCCGAAATTTGCACTACTGAGTCTGTGTCCATGGCCATATTCTCCCCTGGGCCTAAGACTTAGCCTCACCCAGGCCCCCATGCTGGCTGAGTCCAGTGGCCGAGTCAGGTTCAATTCCTGCGGTGCTATGGTAAGGCAAATCTAGTTTAACTCCGGCAAAACCGCTAACTTTCTTTCTATTTGCCTCGGCCTTCTACCTACTCTTGCGGCAATGAGCAACCAAACCCTCAACCTCGACGATCGCCTGTACCGCTACCTGGTCAGCCACTCGGTGCACGAACCAGAGGTGCTGGTCGCCCTGCGCCACGAAACCGCCCAGCACCCGATGGCGCAAATGCAGATTGCTCCTGAGCAGGGGCAGTTTATGGCGCTGCTGGTACAGCTTTTAGGCGTCACCAAAGCGTTAGAAGTCGGCGTGTTTACCGGCTATAGTGCCCTGCGGGTAGCGCTGGCGATGCCGCCCGAGGGCAGGCTGGTGGCCTGCGATGTGAGTGAAGACTATACGGCGATCGCCCGCCGCTACTGGGAAAAAGCTGGAGTCGCCCACAAAATTGACCTGCGCATTGCCCCAGCCACCGATACCCTGACCCAGCTAATCGAAGCTGGAGAAGCCAACAGCTTTGACTTTGCCTTTATCGACGCCGACAAAAGCGGTTACCCCACCTACTATGAGCAAACGCTACAGCTAGTGCGACCGGGGGGATTGATTGCCTTAGATAACGTACTTTGGTCGGGACAGGTGGCCGATCCAGCTGTAACTGATAATCGCACCAACACGCTGCGTCGCCTAAATGAGGCAATCTACAACGACGATCGCGTCGTCGCTAGCCTAGTGCCCATCGCCGACGGCCTGACGCTGGTAATGAAAAAAAGATAAGCCTTTGGCAACGTCTGCCGCCGTGTCACGCACTCATTCGATTGGTGCTTTCGCGTCTTTTTTACTTTATCTCTGTTTTATCGGGGGGAGTACCGGGATCGACTGCTCCTAGCCCAAAGGCTCCCCCATCAAACCATTCCGATTTCAGAAGTGACCACCAATCAGCGGTCAACCCATCCAAAACATAATCATAGGGCAGCCAGCCATAGCCTCCATCGCCCCAGGCGGTTCCCCAAGAATTGCGGATTAAGATTGCCCCTTTCTTGGCAGGTTCCCCATCTACACGGTCAATGGCTTTGTAGTCGTTGTAACCGACAGCTACAGCCGCATGACCACCAACGACCTGATCACGAGAGCCAGGGTAAGCAATATAGCCTCGCCGAATATTTTTTTCTTTATAGAAGGAGCTATAGACTGTGAACCCAAACATGCAGGGCATACCTGCGGCCAGCACAGCTTTGATTTGAAATAGCAACAGCTCCCGAGAGTCCATTTGTCCGTCTTGAGGAGCCAGATTGGCAGCGTCTAAACGAAAGTATTTTAGAGATTGAAAACTTTGGGCATAGGCATAGCAGAAGGCTGGAGGTTCTTCGTTAAAATCCTCTGCTTTCCAGGGCCAAACCTCTTCAGGTGGAACGCCAAACAACACTAGCACTTTCATGGTTTGACGCACAGATGCTCCTAGATCGCCAGCTCGGCTCATTAGATTACGGGATACCTTGTATAAAAAACGAGGTGAAAGGCCAATGTATCTTCCATATCGTCGTTGAGCAAAATACTCTAGCAAAGCAATGCCTGCGAAAGCCGTACAAGCATTTAATCTGCCTTGATCTTTGACCGGGGGACACCAATAGCTCAAGTCAATGCTACCCGGCAAGAAAAAGTGGAAGGTAGCTTCAGGATCACTATCATAGGGAATTTCTTTCAACAATCTGGCGTGAATTGGCAGCTGAAGAGTTACTGGCTCTAAGAAGAGAACACTGTCATCTCGGGAACTCTGTTTTGTCGAGTCCTTTTGCCTTTCACTAAAGGAACGGTTATCAATCTCAAATATTTCTTTTTTGGCAGTAATCAGAGATTCTAAATTTGATTTTTCTTTGAGATGAGAGCCTAAGCTGTGTTCGTAATCTTGAAGCGAAATACCATATTGACAGTGTAAAATATCCTCAAGAAAATCAAAGAAAGAAAAAGATTCAAAATCCTCACTCTTTCTTCTTAACGCTTCCTTCCTGGTCCGATCAATTTTTATGAGTGCCTCTAAAAACAGCTCGGAAACGCTTACCCTGAGCTCATCAAGCACCTCAATCTGGTCAGAGAGATAGTCAGGAGAGTAACTTGAGAAAAGAGTTTTATAAGCTGTTACTTTAGAGAAGTTCTCGAGCTTATGCAGTTGGGAAAAATTTTCTAATCGCATAAACCCAGCTTCGACAGCTTGTTTAAAGTTGTCAAACTTGGCCAAGGGAGACAAAATCTGTAGGAAGGCAGATGCTAAAGGCTCAATTACATAAAACCATTTTCCAAATTGTTCGATAAATTTACTGCTGGAGTTCACAATGAAACTTGACTGGAATCCTGCTTTGCCACCAGCCAGCATTTCTTTTAATCTCTTCTCATCTCCGGCCAGAGTTTCTTTTAATCTTTTCTCATCCCCGGCCAGCATCGCTTCTAATTCATCTCGCATCGGCACCGATAGGGAGGCATCAAAGTCCTCACTTTTTTGAATGAGCCTATCCTTAACAGCATCTAACGCCTCAAGGAGATTTTGATGCTCACCTTGCTTGAAGCCGAAATTTTTATCTCGCCTGATCTTAGCCAGTTCTTTTTGAGAAAAATCTTCTAGTTCAAGTTGAGCAGTCTGAATTACTTCAGATTGTATATATTGCAGCTGATTCAATCTAGACCTACAGAAGGCTTTGAAGGCTTCCTTAATGGCCAGCCTGAATTTTCCACAAATCCATAAATCAACTAAATGATCAAAGATTTCTTCTAAAACCTCATTAGGAATTAGTGTAGACGGACACAGCAGATGAACGTTGATGGACCTGTTTTTCTTGCCAGAAAGAAATAGCCTAAGCTTTGCATAGGTTTTAGGACCAACAATACCATCGTCAAGCTCATTTGCTTCCCGCTGAAAAGTTTTCACGAGTTCTTCAAGTTGATTGTCAAAGTTTGGTTCCTGAAGCCATTGAATAAACCTTACGCTCGTGGCAGCAGCACCTTCATCTCCAGAAAAACCATAGGCTTTTCTGAGCTTTTCCTTGAACTCATATTCTGCTGTTGAATAAATAAAATAAAGAGCCTGTTTAAGCTGTAGAAGTTGCTTGGAAGGTGGCACTCCTTTTCTAAGATTTTTGTAAACTCTTATTGACGGGAAAAATGTTTCACCTAGCAATTTTTGCCTAATTTTTTCAATCTGAGTAATTTGATCTTCCTTAAGCAAATCACCATTTTGAATTAAGTCAATTACGTCGTTAGTAATCTCCTCTATATGGCTGACACCCTCTTGAGTTAAAACTCGTATTTCATTGTTTAGTGCGGTCGGAAGGCTAGGATCGGTAATATCCGGCAGGTCTGGAATCCATCCAAACCCTTTCTCTTTCCAGTTTGGCTCCTGGTTCGGGATAGGCATGCCACTTCTCCAAGAAATATCTCTAAATCTTTAGGTTTTTGCAGGGATTAATCGTTTCAGTCTGATTTTGCAAGTATTGTTCTGCCCAAGCGCATCCTTCTCTCAACATGCTTGTCAAGCTGAGCAAATCAGTGTTCCACAGAATTATTTCACCATCGGCGCTACCAGATATAAGCGTAGAGTTCTTTAGGCTGAGAGCATTAATTCCTTCGCTATGACCGACTAGGGTGGCCATAAGTTGTCCATCACGCCAGACCTTGATCGTTCTATCTTCACTGGCGCTAAAGAGAAGTGAGTCGTCATTGCTGAATTGAACATCCGTGACGATATTGCTATGGCCTCTGAGGGTTTTAAGCGGTCTTCCGTCGCTACTCCACAGGTTTACGGTGCGATCGGCACTGGCCGTTGCGATCGCATTCCCTTGCCGATTAAATGCAACGCCCCATATAGGAGCCGTATGGGCGATTAACTCAGCGATCGGTTTACCCGTTTCTACATTCCAAAGAATGGCTTTGCTGTCTTCACCAACACTAATTAGCTGCTCGCCACTAGGGCTAAACTGCACTCGATTCACCGAATCTTGATGGCCCGTGAGAACCTTAGGTGCCTTGCTGAGGTTTGAGCTATCCCAAATCTTGACTAATTGATCGCCGCCCGCAGAGGCAAACAAGCTGCCCTGGGGGCTAAAGCTTACGCCATAGACACCGTCGCTGTGGGCATCAGAAATGAGCTGAGGAGGTCGCTCGGCAGATCCAGGGGTTGGGTTACCCAAGGACCAGAGGCTAATGCTGTTATCTAAATCTGCACTGACAAGGTATTGACCATCAGGACTAAAGCTGACGCTAGTGCCGTACTTGCCAAAATGCTCTAAATAGGTTGGAGCTAGTCGGTTAGAGCCGTCAAGCGGCCACAGGGCAACCTTACTATCGTATCTAGAGGCTGCTAACCAGGGCTGGGCTGCACTCACGTCTAAGTTGCTGACTCCGCTCAGATCAGCTGGCGATGGCTCAAGGACGGTAAGCCTAGAACCATAGTCAAACTGCCATAGCTTGACGGTTTGATCAGCGCTGGCGGAGGCAAGAAAACGACCATCGGGGCTAAAGTCAATGCCTTTAACCCTAGCAGTATGGCCTTTTAGCGTAGCTAATCGATCGCCGCTGGTGGCATCCCAAATCTCAACTGCGCCGCTGTCGAGGGCTGTAGCAATGTATTGACTGTCGGGGCTAAAGGCCACCCGCCAAACTCCCGCACCATCGCTGGAGGTTAGGGCTCTGACGAATTCTCCGGCGGCGGTCCACAGCCGCACGCTGCCGTCATCGCTGCCGGAAGCCAGCCATTGCCGATCAGGGCTGAACCGGACGCTGTTAACGCCAGCCTGATGCCCGGTTAAGGGACTACCTGCCTTAGCTTTGCCAAAGAGATCCCAAAGACCTACCGTGCCATCGTCACTAGCGGTGGCAATGGTGAGACCGTCAGCGCTAAAGTCTACTTCGCGGATGTCGTCTTGGTGAGCAGTAAAGAAGCGTTTGCGCTCCCCCTGAAATGTCCAAAGCTTAACCTCGCCATCTGCGCCAGCTGAAGCCAAAATATCAATGACTGGATTGAATCGCACACTATAGGCAAAGTCACCGTGGGCAGGAATCGGTGCGCCGATCGGCTGACCTTCCTTTGTCCAAAGTTTGACAACTCCATCGGCACTAGAGCTAGCTATCATCTGGCCATCATGGCTAAAGGCCACACCTAGCACGCGATCGTCGTGGCCTAGCTCTGCGGGCAAGGGCTGCCCACTGCTGCTCCACAGCTTTACGCTGCCATCGTGACTAGCGGTAGCCAGGGTGTTGTCCTCTGGGTTGAAGGCAACCGCATCTACCAAGTCTCCGTGGCCTTGTAGGCGGTTTTTTTCGCGCACCCAGTAGACGCCCTGGGCTAGGGCGGTCATGACATCGGCTTGAAGGACGGGGGGGCGCAGAAAGGCCGGTATGCGCTGTAGGCGAGTGCCAGCGTCTAACGCCGTCAAAAGCGGAGTTAGCGTATCGCGGTTGACGGTAAATTCGGCTTTGGTGGTTTGGGTCAGGGCTTTGATCTGGCCCTGCTCAGCTCGAATCCACTGGGTTAGGGCGAGAAAGGCCAGGCCGCTGACGGTAGCCAGGGCGATGCCAACCCCGGCAATGGTGCGGCGCAGGCGCTGCACTTCGCGGCGGTGCTCGCGATCGGCGAGGGCTTCGCTAGCCTGAATAAAGGCGGTTTCTTCGGCACAGAAATTGCCAAAGCGATCGCGCAACTCCTGCTTTTGAGCCATCAACCACTGCAGTTTGCTGCCCTGCCACAGTTCGGCCTCTGCCTGGGCTGAGGTTTGCTGGTGCAGATCGTGCCAGCGAATAGCGTCGTCCTTGAGCTGGTTGCGCAGGCGAATGAGAGGTTTGCTTTCTTCGATCCAGCGCTTGAGGGTATCCCAGGAGTCGATCAGGGTTTCGTGGGCCAGCTCGACTACGGCACTGCTGTCGGGGCTGGGGCGATCGCTGACCAGCAGACTCGCGTTAATCAGCTGCTGCAGCACCTTTTGCTCGGTCGGGTCGCGAAACTCGGTGAGGGTAGCGCGGCGGCTGACGGCTTTGCCCACGGCGGTGGTGCCCACATCGGCGGTGGTGGTGTCAACGAGCTGTAAAAAGATGTGCTTGGCGACCTGTTGCTCATCGACAGAAAAGCCGTTGTAAATCTCGTCAACCCGCCGCTGGAGGGCACCGCGCACGCCGCCGATCTGGCGGTAGGTGCTGGTGCGCAGAATGCGATCGCCCAGATCGCCGCTGCTCTCCCACAGCAGCTTGAGGGTGTACTGCAACAGCGGCAGCGAAATTCGCTCGGCTTCGCCAGTGGCGTTTCGCCCCTTTAACCCCTGGATAATTTCTGCTACCAGGTCAGGCTCAAAGATTACCCCGTGGTGGGCGGCGGGCTGCTCAATAGCCAGGCGCAGTTCGTCGTCGCCCAGGTCAGTAATCAGCTCCGATCGCTGCAAAATGCCGCTGAGGCTGGGGTAGGCGCTGAGGCGATCGAGGAAATCGGCCCGCATGGCCACCACGAGATCGACCGCAGGCAACCTGGCCCCGACCAAGGTCACCAGCGCGTCAATAAAGCGCTGGCGAATCAGCCCGTCGGAGCAGAGGGTAAACAGTTCCTCAAACTGGTCGATAAAAATCAGCCATTCGTCGTCGTCAGCCCTAACCGTTTGAGCGGCCTTCAGCAGGCTGTCGGGCCGACCTGCCAGTAAAAACTCCGTCTCCGACTGGCGGTAGCCAGCGCTGGTCAGGCTGGCCCGAAACGACTCGAAGGGATTGCGATCGGGGGTGCAGATCAGCTCTCGAAAGCCACCGCCCCGCTGCTGGGCCAGTTGGGGTATCAGCCCGGCTCGAATTAGCGAGGATTTGCCGCTGCCCGAGGCCCCTAGCACCAGTAAAAAGTGGTCTTGCAGGCGCTCTTGCAGGTGGGCAATGATGCGATCGCGGCCAAAGAACAGATCGCGATCGCGCACCTCAAACTTGCGCAGGCCAATGTAGGGCGATCGCGGGTTTAGGGGCCGGGCTTTGACTTGGTCAAAGGCCACCTGGGTGATGTGGGTAATCTGCGCGTGGGACTGATCGATGGTGGTCTGCGAAAAATCGACCCGGTTGCCCGCGCCATCGACCTGAAAATTGCCCCCAATCGCCACATCCTGGGCCTGGGACGAGGACGCCGGTTTGCGCTCCGGTTCGGCCTCGGGCGTGCTCACAGCAGCACCACGGCTTTGGCCACCAGACCCGCTACCCGCATGACCGGCTCAGCCAGGGTTTCTACCCCAGCCAGCCCCTTGCGCAGGGCCTCTACCGACTGATCGATCAAATCTTTGTCGGGTTTTTCTTTGTCTAGCTCGGTGGCCAGCGTGGTGATAGGCACCTTAGCGGTCGCCTTCTCAATTTGGTTTAGGTGGGCAGAATTGATGACCTGCTGTTGCAGAGCAGCTAGGGCCTGTAGCAAAGCCTGGGTAGTCTCGGCATCACCGGGGGGGGAGCCTGTGGTGCGATTGCCCACGGTCTGCTGCTGGCTCATGTCGACGGTGACGCCGCTGCCGCCCACCTGAAAGTTGCCGCCCACGGTCATCGATCGGCTTTGCTGGGTGCTGGCCACTGGCGTCGCCGTGTCTAGTACGGTACTCAGCCGCGATTTGAGGGCTGCCTTTTCTTCGACACTCAGACTGCCGACAATCTCAAGAACGTCATCAACGGTGTATTTAGGCATGGTGATCACCCCAGTTTGGGAAAGCACTTAGAGCGTTCCATTTCAGTAAACCTGCCCTTTAAGGTTGCAAACCCAGCCCGTCAGGCCCGTTGTCATACAACCTGGGCTCAAGGTTCAGCTGAAACACGTCAGTAGGAACACTCTTGGGCTGCTTTGCCGATGGAAACAAGCATAGCGGCAGTCTTAGCAAAGGGGATTAAGTCTCAGAAATACTTAATCCCCTTTGCCAATTTCTGTCCTCATCCTGGGATCTACTTGTCGATGCAGAACTATTGATACAGAACCAGCTGATGTCACCTGGTCCGAGTTGAGCGATCGCATCGCCAGTAACGCCGCTGAGAGCAGCGGCCATTTGCCAAAAATCACGGGTGCCGCTCTAGGCCTTGGTTCTGATGCCCCCTTCTGGTGCCTGAGGTAGAGGAAAAAAGAAAACGTCTGCCTTTTGGGTTAGGGCTACGCCCTTCTAGAGAGGGATTAAGAAAACCAGCGATCGCCCTAGCCTGATAAAAGCAACCTTAATGAGAGGTCAACCATTATGTCAGACGATAAAAGCAAGGCTAAGAGCAGCAGTGAAGAGCAAGATGGGTACAACACCCCCATCGACCCCATGCAGCGCCACACCGGCATGTACGAAGCTGGCGATGGTAAAGACGAAGCGCAGCCCGAAGGCGGCAGCAGCAACACTGGGGTAGAGGGTGCCCCTAACCAGGGTACCGAAAAGCGCTAAACCCCCCAGCGGCCTGAGGCTTGACTGGTAGTGGTGTTTTGAAGCGATCGCACAGGCTGCGATCGCTTTTTTAATGCCCCTACAGTGGCCTGGTAGTCAAGCCCAGTTCTGCCGTCAGCCAGTCGATAAACTGGCGCGCGGCGCGGCCCGATCGCCCGTTGTGGCGGGTGGCCCACTGCAGGGCGCGGGCGGTCAGATCCTCATCGGCCAGGGGAATGCTGGCCTGCTGGGCCAGGTGCCGCACGATGGTCAGGTAGGTGGGCTGGTCGGCGGGCTCAAAGGTAAGGGTGAGGCCAAAGCGATCGCTAAACGACAGCTTTTCCTGCATCGTATCCCAGGCCTGCACGTCGTCCTGGTCGCTGGGGCGGGGGCGATCGCTAAAGAACTCCCGCACCAGGTGGCGACGGTTGGAGGTGGCGTAGACCACCACGTTGGCGGGGCGAGCGGTGGTGCTGCCCTCCAGTACCACCTTGAGCGCTTTAAACGTGTCGTCGTCCTCCTCAAAGGAGAGGTCGTCGACGAAGATAATGAATTTCTGAGGGCGCGATCGCAAATCGCCCACAATTTCGGGCAGGGCCTGCAAGTCGCCCTTAGCTACCTCCACCAGGCGCAGGCCCTGGGGCGCATACTCATTTACCAACGCCTTCACCAGCGACGATTTGCCCGAGCCCCGACTGCCGTAGAGCAGCACGTTGAGGGCCGGGTAGCCTTTGAGTAAGGCCAGGGTGTTCTGCACCAGCTGCTGACGCGGGTGCTCGTAGGCGGTGAGCTGAGCGAGGCGGATCGGGTCGGGTTCAGCAATGCCTTGAAGTGCCCCACCGCGCCAGCTGAAGGCGCGGTACTGGGCAAACAAACCCGCACCGTGGCGGCGGTAGTGCGCGGCCAGCGCGGCGACAGTCTCAGCCCAGGCAGTCTCTGTGGACAGCGGCAGCGACGGCGATGGCGAGGATTTTTCGGCTATAGACCAGGCTACCGGGGGTTCGGGGAGGCGCGCGATCGCCTGCACCCACCCGGCCACCCGATCACCGCTGAGCTGGTAAAGGGCCTGGAGCTGCTCCAGGTCATGGGCAGCGGCGGCGACTAGGGCCGGGGGCAAATCGCCATAGTCCCAGCGCTGGGCCTGGGCCGTAAACGGATTTTCTGCGTAGGCAATTTGTCGCAGTAGGTAGGTACCCCAGCTGCCGCCCGTATCGGCCAGCGCCTGAAACCAGGCGGCGTAGCCTCTCAGGCTGAGCGCCGCATCCTCCGTTTGCAGAGCCTCCAGCAGCGCCCTAAACGCTGCGCCAACAGAGGTCTGAAACGCGCCGCCGTAGAGCAACAGGCCGTCTAAGCGCTGGCGGTAGCGCTGCACCTCGCCCTGGGCGGCGGCTATCTCTGGCATGCCATTGTTGGGCAAAATCTCTACGCCTCAATTTCAGCCTTCATGCGCTCCAGGGTCTGGTGCATCTGCTGAAACATCATATCGGGAGTCATGCCAAACTGACCCAGCTGGGTTTTGAGCTGCTCCACGGTCATTTTGGCCTGAAAGTCTTCTGAAAGCTCAAACCGCTTCATAAAAATGTGGTAGCGATCCATCATCGCTTCCATTTGGGCAATGTACATTTTCTTGCCCTCGCGGTCGAACTTGCCGTAATTGCCCCCGAGCTGCACCAGCGATTGATAATCCTGAAACAGCTGCATGGCCTCTTGCTGGACAATTTCTGAATCAAAAAATCCCATGATGTTACGCGGTCTATGCCGAGAGCTATTGTGGTTGACCTCGCCAGGCTCCGGCAGGCAGTCCGAAGCTAAGGGTGTAGCGAGTCGTCTAATATTAAAAGCGTAAGGTTCAGCTTAGCTCCCGGCCAAGGGTAGATAACCCTACTTAGTCTCTTCGATTTTGTCGCTTGGCGTTAGAATCGTATAGCTGATTGACGCCACCCGCTGGGCCGCCACCAGCACGCTGTACGTTCGAGAGAAACTCCATGTCACAAGGTCAAGGGTTTGGGTTTGGGTTAGGCAAGATGAAGGAGCTGACCGAAGCCTTCAAAAAAGCCCAGCAGATTCAAGAGGGGGCCAAGCAGCTTCAGGAAGAACTGGAGCAAATGGAGATTGAAGGCGAGTCGGGTGGTGGGCTGGTTAAAGTAACCATGAGCGGCAACCAGGAGCCCAAGGGCGTGACGATCGCCCCCGAGGCGCTGAACGAAGGGGCCGAGGTGCTCTCTGACCTGGTGGCAGCGGCGATGAAAGACGCCTACGAAAAATCGACGGCCACTATGCGCGATCGCATGGAAGTGCTCACGGGCGGCCTTAACCTGCCCGGCATGTAGGCTCCAGTTCTATGACCATCCGCCTTTTGTTTGTCTGCCTGGGCAACATCTGCCGGTCACCCTCGGCCGAAAACATCATGAACCACCTGATCGCGCAGCGGCAGCTAGGTGAGCAGGTGGTGTGCGACTCGGCAGGTACCGCTAGCTACCACGTAGGGAACGGCCCCGATCGCCGCATGACCCAGGCTGCCAAAGCCAGAGGCATCGATCTGGTCGGGCAAGCACGGCAGTTTGAGGTCGCTGACTTCGATCGCTTTGACTACATTCTGGCCATGGACCGCCAGAACTATCGCGACATTTTGGCCCTCGACCCCGCCCGGCAGCACGCCGATAAGGTGCGGCTGATGTGCGACTTTTGCCGCACCCACCCCGATCGCGAGGTGCCCGACCCCTACTACGGTGGCCCCGAAGGGTTTACCTACGTGATTGAGCTTTTGCTCGATGCCTGTGAAGGGTTTCTCGACCACATTCTCGATCACCCTGTAGCGACCCTCCGCTAGCCACCTGGTACCCCTGTGACCCTCAACGGCCCTGTCCCTAGGCACCCCTTGATACCCTCTTCAGCGCGGATCTCGCGATCCTGGCGGCGGCGCGGTTTGGCGTGGGCGCTAGGGGTGCTGGGTGCGCTGGCAGCGGCGACCCCGGCATCGGCGGCTGAAGCACTGCTGGTGTCCTACGGCATTCTGGAGCGATCGATTCCGATCGCCGACCTGGAGCGGTTTGCCACTACCGGAGAACTCACCCCCCAGCTCCGCATCTACAGTCGGCAGCTGCGGCTCTCCGATGAGCAGCTCGCTCAGGTGCGGGAAGTGCTGACGACTCCGGCGTCCATCAGCCCGGTGGGCGTGGCCCAGTTTCTCTACACCGAGCAGGGCGTGCTGCTGCTAGAGCAGATTAGCCGGGTGGTACAAACCCCGGTGCGCCAGGCCAACGTACAGGCCCTGCGGGGGGCGCTGATTTTGGCTGCCGCCAACCCCGAGTCGGGCTTTACGCTGCTCAACGTGCTCAAAACCTATCCCACCGTCGCCATCCGGATTGATTTGGCCGCAGGCCTGGCGATCGCCCGCGAGATCAACGAGGCTATTTTGCAGTCCGAGGCAGCCTTTGAGCAGGTGCAGACCCTGGCTCGGCAGGAGGCCGAAGCCAACCCGGTCGATGTCGAGGCGCTGCTACAGCTGGTGCAGAGCGAGCGTCAGTACGATCTCGATCTAATTCAAGTGATAGTGCCGGGTTTGCCCCGGCCAGTACAGCTTTACCTACCCCAGGTGCGATCGGGCCAGCGGGGGAGACCAGCCCAGGGCTTTCCGCTGGTGGTGATCTCCCACGGGCTGGGGGGCACCCGCGATAGCTATACCTACCTGGCCGAGTACCTGGCCAGCGGCGGCATTGCTGTCGCCACCCTAGAGCACCCCGGCAGCAACGATCAGCAGCTCTACGCCCTGCTGACGGGGCAGTCAGACGCGGTGGTACAAACCGAGGAGTTTTTGCGGCGTCCCCGCGATGTGTCACTAACGCTCAACACCCTCGCTCGCCTCAACCAGAGCCCTTCACCCCTGCGTCGGCAGCTCGACCTAGACCGGGTGGGGGTAGTAGGCCAGTCGTTTGGGGGCTATACGGCCCTGGCCCTGGCCGGGGCCAGCTTTGACCTGGCGGGTCTGAGCGAGGTGTGCCCTCCCGGCACGTTGTCCTTCAACCCATCGCTGCTGCTGCAGTGTCAGGCCCTGAACCTGGGCAACCCGAGCAGCCTGGTCGATCGCCGAGTGAAGTCGATATTTATCATGAACCCAGTGGGCAGCGTCCTGTTTGGGCCCGTCGGCTACGGCCAGATCGACGTGCCGGTGATGATGGTAGCGGGCACCGCCGACACCGTTGCTCCGGCCTTTCCAGAGCAGCTCGTGCCCTTTACCTGGCTCACCACGCCCGATCGCTACCTGCTGCTGATTAGCCAGGGCACTCACTTCTCCACCATTGGCGATATCGCGACGGGCAACCAGCCCCTGCCCATTCCGCCCGAGCTGATTGGGTCGCGTCCCGAGCTGGTGTGGACCTACATGCAGGTGCTGGGCCTGGCCTACTTTAAGCTCACCCTGGAGGGTGACCAGCGGTTTCAGCCCGCCCTGCAGCCCGCCTTTGCCGCCGCGCTGGGGGTAGAGCCCTACCTGCTCAGCCTGCTCAGCGCTCCCAACGCCGATATCAGTCCTGCTGCCCCCGATGCTGCCCCTGAACCGGCTCCCACCCCCGTCGAGGCCGGGCTAAATGATTCCCCGGCTCCCTAGGAGCAAACCCTCTTTCGCCCTGGTATGCTCCCTGCTATGGTGTCAGAGCCAACTGTAGTCTCAAAGATGGTATGAGTTCTGGTGCTGCATCGGCTGCGATCATCGGCTGGCGAGAATGGGTAGCCCTGCCGGGACTGGGGGTTCAGGCCATCAAGGCTAAGATTGATACTGGGGCGCGATCGTCGGCGCTTCACGCCTTTGCGGTGGAGCGGTTTGAGCAGGGCGGCAGAGCGATGGTGCGCTTTCAGGCCCATCCTCTCCAGCGTAACGACGACGTTACGGTCACCGCCGAAGCCGTGCTTTTGGAAGAGCGCGAGGTGCGCAACTCGGGGGGGCAGGCGGAGCTGCGTCCGGTAATCGAAACTCAGGTGCAGGTGGGCCGCGCCGTGTGGACCATTGAGCTGACCCTGACCAATCGCGATGAAATGGGCTTTCGTATGCTGCTGGGGCGGCAGGCGGTGCGGCGGCGCTACCTGGTCGATCCGGGGCGATCGTACCTGCAACCCCTGCCCAAACCGCCCGATTGACCCCTGATTACCGCTAAACTAACCCCCGAGGATGACTCCTGAGGCCCATGAAGATTGCGATTTTATCCAGGGATGCCACCCTCTACTCAACCCGGCGACTGGTGCAGGCAGGGGAAGAGCGTGGCCACGAGATGCAGGTGATCGACCATCTGCGCTGCTACATGAACATCACCTCCCACCAGCCTAAGGTGATGTACCAAAGCCAGCCAATAGTAGATATTGACGCGGTGATCCCTCGGATTGGGGCGTCGAACACCTTTTATGGCACGGCGGTGGTGCGCCAGTTTGAAATTATGGGGGTGTTTACGGCCAATACCTCGATGGCGATTTCCAGGTCGCGCGACAAACTCAGGTCGCTCCAGATCATGGCCCGCCGCGGCATTGGCCTGCCGGTGACGGGCTTTGCCCACTCCACCAAAGATATCGACGGCCTGGTGGATATCGTCGGCGGTGCCCCCCTGGTGATCAAGCTGCTCGAAGGCACCCAGGGCATCGGCGTGGTGCTGGCCGAAACTCAGCAGGCGGCCAAGTCGGTAATCGAGGCCTTTCGCGGCCTCGACGCCAACATTCTGGTGCAGGAGTTCATTAAAGAAGCGGGCGGCATGGACATTCGCTGCTTTGTGATTGGCGACAAGGTGGTCGCCGCTATGAAGCGCCAGGGTGCCCCCGGCGAGTTTCGCTCCAACCTGCACCGGGGCGGCTCGGCCAGCCGGGTACGCCTCACCCCCGAAGAGCGCAGCACCGCCATTCGGGCCGCCAAGGCGATGGGCCTGCGGGTGGCCGGGGTCGATCTGCTGCGCTCTAACCACGGCCCGGTGGTGATGGAGGTCAACTCGTCACCGGGGTTAGAGGGCATTGAAACGGCCACCGATATCGATGTGGCGGGCAAAATTATCGACTTTGTGGTCAAGCACGCAGCACCGGGCAAAGACCGCGATCGCATCAAATATTAGGTATTAAGAGAGCAAACTGTAGGAGACTGCCATGCAGGGTGTACGGTGCAAGATTTCGGGTTCTGAGCAAACCGTAAACCGTTCACCCTGAACCGTTCACCCTGAACGCTACACCCTGAACATTGACCGCCAGTCTGGCTATCAAATTGTCACAGCCAACGGCGGCAAAGTGTCACAGCTTTGCCATGGACCTGCCACCCTTGCGCAATACCATGACTTTATTGTTGTAAACATCATGCGAGATTCAAACGAGGTAACAGCAATGAATAGGGATGGTTCTAGACAGGGCTCTAGGCAGAATGCTGAGCGCGATTCTGGGCGCGGGTCTGGGCGCAATCTGCGGCCTGCCGCTAAGTCGCTGGCCCTGGTGCTGATGGGCGCAGGCATCGCCACTGCCGGAGGCCAGGCCCTGAATTCCCTGGGGCAGTCCACGGGTGCCAGTGCCCCTACCGCCACCGATGTCTTTTGGGACAACGGCTTCTGGAACAACAGTGAGGAGCAGGCTACCCCAGAGGCCGAGGCCCAAGCGCCCCAGCCCAGCGGCATTCAAAATAATCTGGCCGTGGCCCCCTCGGTGTCTAGCCCCAACCTGATTGCCGACATTGTGCGGGAGGTCGAGCCTTCGGTGGTGCGCATCGATGCTTCTCGCACGGTGCAGACTAGCCTGCCACCCATATTTCGCCAGTTCTTTGGCGAAAACGCGCCTGTACCCCAGCAGCAGCAGGTACAGCGGGGCGTGGGCTCAGGCTTTATCATCTCCGCCGATGGACGCATTATTACCAATGCCCACGTAGTCACCGGGGCCGACGAGGTTCAGGTGACGTTGACCGATGGTCGCAGTTTCACAGGCGAGGTCATAGGAGCCGACTCGGTGACCGATGTTGCGGTGATTAAGATCGACGCCCAAAATTTGCCCGCCGTCGCCATAAGTAACTCAGACCAGATTCAGCCCGGCGAGTGGGCGATCGCGATTGGCAACCCCCTGGGCCTCGACAGCACTGTAACCGCCGGGATCATCAGCGCCACCAGCCGCTCTAGCCGCGAGGTGGGCGTGCCCGACAAGCGGGTTGACTTCATTCAAACCGATGCCGCCATTAACCCCGGCAACTCTGGCGGGCCGCTGCTCAACCTCAACGGCGAGGTGATTGGCGTCAACACCGCCATTATTCAGGGGGCGCAGGGCTTGGGCTTTGCCATCCCGATCAACACCGTGCAGCGCATCAGCTCACAGCTCATTGAAACTGGCCGAGTTGAGCATGCCTACCTGGGCATTCAAATGGTGAATCTGACGCCGGAGCTAAAGCAGAACATCAACAGCGATCCCAACCGTCCTTTCTCGGTTGAAGCCGACTCAGGGGTGCTGATTGGTCGCGTTTTGCCCAACTCTCCAGCGGCCCAGGGGGGGCTGCGAGAGGGCGATGTGATTGTGGCCATCGAGGGCCAGCCCGTAACTGAGAGCGCTGCGGTACAGCAGGCCGTAGAGCGTTCTCGAGTAGGGCAAAACCTCTCCCTCACTCTGCAGCGCGATGGCCGCGAGCAAACCGTTACGGTGCGTCCCGGCAACGTGCCAAACCAGTAATGCATCTACCCGGTGCCCCCTCAGCGGGGGTGCTGATGCAGGGGCGCAGCCGTCCGGCTGCGCCCATTTCTTTTACCCCTCTAGTGTCAACGAGCCTGGGGTTAGACAGTAGGGGAAGAGCCTACTCACCATTGCCCTGAGGTCGCAGCATTTCGATGGGCAGGTCGGGCATGAGACGCTTCAAGTTTTTGCGCGATCGCGTTTGCCAGAGAATCGCCTCAGACCCGCGAAAGCTCAGGCGGGTGGTGCCGCGATCGCGCACTTTGACCACAAACATCGACAGCATACTGATGCCAGAGCTATTCAGAAACTCTAGCTGGTGTAGGTCAACGGTGCAGGGGTCGTGGGCCGCCGCCGTCATCAGCAAATCCATCACGGGCTGGTAGGCCTCGATGCCGTTTAGCCGCAGAAATCCCTCCATCACTACGGTGGCCGTATCTGCCGGGTAGTAAACGCGATAGTCGTCGGTTTCAATCATGGCAGAGTCAGGCGTCACGGCAGGGATCGAGATCAAGCTACGCATAGGAGGGCACGCGATAGAAACTGAGCCTAGGGCTCCTACAGCGCCTGTGGGTACCTTGGCGGGCTCGCCGGGGGTGCGCCAGAATGTGGAGGAGGTGGGCAGGTCATAGCGAGAACGAGCTCAGGAGATAAGGGAAGGGCTAGACGCGACCCTTAAGTACAACCAGAGTAATGTCATCGTGAATGGCGTGATCTGGGAGGTGCGATCGCACCTCGTCAACCACCGCTGCCTGAATCTCCTGGACGGCCCTCCCAGGCTCGCTGCACAACCGCCACCAGGCGACTGCGGACCACCATATCATCTCCTCAGGCCTAGCCGCTAATGGTGGGAGTACCCCTGTAGTAGTTAATTAGCGCTAGTGAGAGATGGCGCTCAGACCTCGTACACAGTCGATTTTAGTGGAGCACCCTGTTGATAACTTGAAGGGCCTGGGCTGAGCTAACGCTGGCGCGACTGGCCCCCAAAATCTGTAGGAAAGTCTGTAGGGTGCACCTTCGGCAGTGCCCAGGTATAGTGACACCGTCAACAACCCTCAAAAACATAAGACATGGGTTCGCCGTGAATCAATTAGAGACTGAGGCTACCGAGCAGCCAGAGGGCAACCGCTTTGGCCTGATGCTATTTACCCGCTTTCCTGAACCAGGCCGCACGAAAACTCGACTGATTCCGCACCTGGGGCCAGCGGGGGCAGCGGCTCTACAGCGACAAATGACGGAGCATGTGCTGGCTCAGGTCCAGGGGGCGGCTCAGCGACTGCCCCTGGCGCTGGAGGTGCATTTTGCGGGCGGCAGCCAGGGGCAGATGCAGGCATGGCTGGGGAATACGGTTAGCTACTATCCCCAGGCCGAGGGGGGGCTGGGCGATCGCCTGGTGGCCGCCTTTAGCCAAAGTTTTGCGCTGGGCCGACCGGGGGCGATCGCCATTGGCAGCGACTGCCCCGCCCTGACTTGCGACCATCTGGCTGCCGCCATCGCCGCGCTGCACCGAGTCGATGTGGTGCTTGGCCCCGCCACCGACGGCGGCTACTACCTGATTGGTCTGCGGCAGCTAGAGCCAGCCCTGTTTGAGGCGATCGCCTGGGGCACCGACCAGGTGCTGACCCAGACCCTTGCCACCGCCACGGCTCAGGGCCTCACCGTGGAGCTGCTGCCTCCCCTCACCGATGTCGATCGCCCCGAAGATTTGCCCCAGTGGGAATCGATTGTGGCTGGCTCTAGCTGAATTCCTTCACGTCTTAGACCTTTTCCTCGGCCGTAGGTGCAGGTTTCTCTGGCAGGCAGGCTAACCCCGGCTTGAGCAATAGCTCCCAACGAGAGTTGTAGGGATGTACATTTGTCGTGGGCTGGCCGGATTGGACGAGCGATCGCCCTTCGTTCGCCCACTGAAATATTGAGCCGGCCAGGTTATACACCTGGGTGTAGCCCGCCGCCTGCAGCTGGGCGGCCAGCCGGGCCGATCGATACCCCACCGAGCAGTAGGCCACAATGGGCTGATCGGGGTCTAGCCCCAGCGCCAGCGCCGCCGCCAGATCCGGGGCGATGTAGGACTCAGGCAGATGGCTAACCGCAAATTCATCGTCTCGGCGTACATCGAGCAGAATGGGTAAAGGATCTTTGCCCTGACTCAACCAATTTGCGAGACTTTGGGGAGAAAGGGTAGGCACCCCAGGAAACGCCCACCGCACCCAGTGGTTGACCATCCACCAGGCCACAGGCTGCGCTACGGCTCGTAGCGGCATCGGGGTTCGCATCGGGGACATAGGCATTATGCGCAGGCGCAGGAGATAGGTTGTGCTAGATTTTACCTTCTGGAATACCTTGCTTCAGACCTACGTCGACGACCAGGGCCGGGTCGACTACGCCCGCTGGCAGCAGCAGGCCCTGCCTGACCTGGATGTCTGGCTGGCCTCTTTGCCCAACACCCTCGACGGCCTGGCCGCAGAAGACTCTTTAGCGCTATTGCTCAACCTCTACAACGCCCTCACCATTCAGCAGGTGCTGAAGCGCTACCCCATCGACTCAATTTTGCCGAAGGTGCTGGGGCTGCCCAACTGGCTGGCGTTCCGTCAATTCTTTAACCGCTCTCTCTACCCGCTCGACGAAAAATCTGTCAGTTTAGACCATTTGGAACATGACCTGCTGAGGCCCCAATTTAAAGAGCCGCGCATTCACTTTGCCCTGGTGTGCGCCTCGGAGGGCTGCCCCATTCTGCGCAACGAAGCCTACTGGCCCGATATCGTCGAGGCCCAGCTTGAAACCGACGCCCATCGCTTTATTCACAACCCCGCTAAGGTGCGCTACGACTCCGACGCCGGGGTGCTCTACTGCAGCAAAATTTTTAAGTGGTATAGCACAGACTTTTTGCGGGTTGCCCCCTCCATACCCGACTACATCGGCACCTACCTCAACCTCAGCCCGCCGCCGTCGGCCCTGACCGAGGTGCGTTACCTACCTTACGACTGGAGCCTGAATCGGCAGCCGGGGTGAGTGAGTGGGTGCGTGGGTGCGTGAGTGGGTGCGTGAGTGAGTGACCATGCCCCATCCGCCTATCCACCCTCCACTTGACTACCCACCTACCCATCTACCCATTTACCCATCCACCTACCCCTCACCTCACCTCCTCATAAAACCGCTTTAAAGCCGTAGCGGGTACCCCCAGGCCCCAGAGCAAGCCAATCATTAAGTAGATGGCGTTGGCCTTGAGCGCTCCCCAGGCGGCCACCCGCCGGTCTGACGATTGCACAACTCGGCTGAGCTGGCGCAGGCGACCGCGACGGCACAGCTTTAGGCACAGATCGGCTTCTTCCATAATCGGCAGGGCCGGGTCGAAACCGCCGCAGGCAATAAAGTCGGCGCGGCGGCAAAACATCACCTGGTCGCCAAACAGCAGCCGTAGCCCACGGGCAAAGAATAGATGGGGCCGAAACAGCAGCGGAGCGTAGTAGGTTTTGAGCGCGTTGTGCAGCGAGATGCCCCAGCGGGTCGCCTTTGGCCCCGCCATCAGCGAGATAAAGCCGCCCCCAGCCACAGTCGGGTTGGCCAGGGTGCTCTCGACTACGGTCACCAGGTCGTCGGGCACCAGGGTATCGGCGTGGAGAAAGCACAGAATATTGCCCTGAGCCGCCTGCGCCCCCAGATTCATCTGCACCGATCGCCCCGCAACCGAGGCCTGAATTACCGTTAGGGGCAGGCGATCGCTCCAGGCAGCAGCGATCGCCACGGTGCGATCGCTGCTGCCGCCGTCGACCAGCACAATCTCACGCGGCGGCGGGTTGAGGTTTTGCAGCACGCCCAGGGTGCGGCCCAGGCAGGCGGCCTCGTTCCAGGTGGGGATGATGATCGAAACCGGCATGGGCAAAAGAGCATAGATTCACAGCCGCAGTACGGCCTAACTGACCGCATTGGATGAGTTGGCGGCGGCCGGATGACAGGCGGCAGGTAGGGGGCGATCGCCCCCCAGCGTGTTCAGCTCGTCGCGTTCTGATTGTAAGGTCTGATATCTCGACTCTGCCGCGACCAAAAAGTTGAAGATTTCTCGGGTAAAGGCCCCTCTTCGGTGCTATATTAAAAAACGCGATTACGGCGGGTGTAGCCAAGTGGTTACGGCAGTGGATTGTGGTTCCACCATTCGCGGGTTCGAATCCCGTCACTCGCCCTGTTCGGTTCAAAACGGTATCGTGGGCTCTGGCTCTGTAGTCCGTATTGATTATGCAGGGCTTTCTGCTGGCTCGGATGCCGCCCCGCAGGCGCAGCCGATGCCGCTTGAGTTGGGGCACGGGGGGCCAGGAGCACTTGAGCGATCGCCCCTCCAGGCGCTGGCGCGGCTACCAGGCCCTACTTCAAATGAGCCATGCATCACTCCTAGGGTAGATCCTGCCTGGGGCTGGATCTCCTTTAATTGATTTACCATCAATAGACGTTCACTTCCCGCGATTAGACCGCTGGCTAATAAGTTGTGGCCCGTTTGGTGTCGGTATGACCCCTAGCTAACATCGCGCACGGGCCGTACTCTGCTAGATGTCGCTCGTCGTATTCTGCTTTACTCACAAGGAACGTTCGCCTGAACAACCCCCACTCAAACGATTCAAATTCCCAAGGCCAGGCATTAAATCTGTCCCAATCCGAGAGACAGGCTGCGCTGCGTCAGGGTGAAGCGCAGCTGAGCAGCGTGTTTGAGACCATCCCCGATGGAATTATCATTCTCAGTGCGGCGGGAAGTATTGTGGCGGCCAACAACGCGGCAGAAGAGCTGCTGCGGTTAGACCAAAATCACCTGGCCGACCGTACCTACAACGACTTGACCTGGGCGATTAGCACCGTTGACGGCCAGCCTTTTCCTGAGGAGGAGCTGCCTTTTGCACGGGTAATGCGAACCGGACAGCCGGTCTATGGGGTGGAGCACACCGTTAGGCTTGACGATGGCACTCGCGCCATCCTCTCTGTCAATGCCTCGCCCCTGTTCGATGCAGCCGGGCAGATTACCCACGTCGTGGCGGCCCTCTGTGACATTACCGATCGCGTGCAGAGCGAGGCAGAGCGTCAGCAGGCTGAGCAGGCGCTGCGGCAGTCGGAGCAGCTCTATCGTTCGGTGATTGAAACAGCGGCGGAGGGCATTGTTCTCCAAAAAGCCAATGGCGACATCTATACCTGCAATGCCAATGCAGAGCGCCTATTGGGCTTAACAGCGGCCCAGATGGCGGGCCGCAGCCCCCTGAACCCAAACTGGCGGGCGATTCAAGAAGATGGGATGCCGTTTCCGTGCGACCAGTACCCGGCAATGGTGACCCTGCGCACCGGGCAGCCCCAGAGCAACGTGATTATGGGGGTTCATAAGCCCGATGACAGCCTGATCTGGATTTCAATTAACACCCGACCGCTGTTCGAGCAGCCTGGGCCGCAGCCGAGTTTGGTGGTAGTTACGTTTTTTGAAATTACCGATCGCAAGCAGGCGGAAGAAGCCTATCGACAGCGACTTCAGGCGCAGTCGGCCCACGCCGTGGCCGAGGCCAAGCAAATGCAGGCGGCTTTTTTAGCCGATGTCAGCGCGGTGCTGTCGTCTTCGCTGGAGTACGCGCAGACGCTGCAACAGGCCGCCGATCTGGCAGTGCCCTACTTTGCCGACTGGTGCAGCATCGACCTGCTGAACCCGGACAACAGCATCAATCGAGTGGCAGTGGCCCACTGCGACCCGGCCCAGGTCGAGCGAGCCTGGGCGGTCACGCAGCGGTTTCCCCGCCGACTGGAACAGGGTTTTGGCATTTCTCGGGTAATCCAGACGGGGCAGCCGCAGCTGGTGCCTGAAATTACCGACCAGATGATGGCCGCGGCGGTCAAAGACCCCGACTACCTGGCGATCCTGCGCCAGTTTGACCTCAAATCTTGTATCGTGATGCCCCTGCAGGCCCGCGATCGCGTGCTGGGCAGTATTTCATTTATATTTGCCGAGTCAGACCGCCGCTATGCCGCCTCAGACCTGGCCCTGGCCCATGATCTGGCCCAGCGGATTGCCACGGCGATCGATAATGCTAGCCTGTACCAGGCCGCCCAGCAGTCTCGCCAGCTGGCCGAGGCGGCGGCCGATCGCACCGCCCGGCTCCAGAGCGTGACTGCCGCTCTCTCAGAGGTGCTGAGCCCGCCGCAGCTGGCCGATGTCATTGTCGAACAGAGTATGGCGGCCCTCGATGCCGATGCCGCCATGGTGGCCCTGGTTACCTCAGACCAAAAGCACCTGGAGATCGTCAAGGCCGAAGGTTATAACGTGGGGGCCGATTTGGTCGCCGCCTGGCAGCGCTTTGCGATCGATGCCCCAGCGCCCCTGGCCGAGGCGGTGCGCACGGGGCAGCCGGTGTGGCTGGGCAGCCCTGACGAGCGGGCCGAGCGCTACCCTCACCTGGCCGAGTACTACAGCCGCTACGATTTTAGCGCCTGGCTGTCGCTGCCTTTGGCCGCTGAGGGCCGCGTCGTGGGGGGCATATCCCTTAGCTTTAAGCAGCTGAGGCCGCTCAGCCAGGCCGACCAAGACTTTATCCTGGCCCTCAGCCGCCAGTGTGCCCAGGCCATTCTGCGCGCCCAGCTCTACGAAGCCGAGCGGCTGGCTCGCACCGAAGCCGAACGAGCCAACCGCGTCAAAGATGAGTTTTTAGCGATTCTCTCCCACGAGCTCAGGTCGCCGCTCAACCCCATTTTGGGTTGGTCGCAGCTGTTGCAGACCCACAAACTCAACGACACCCAGACCAAAGAGGCGCTGAACACCATTGAGCGCAACGCCAAGCTGCAGACCCAGCTGATCGATGACCTGCTGGATATCGCCAAAATTCTGCGCGGCAAGCTGCATCTAGACCATTCCCCCATCGATCTGGCTCCGGTCATCGACGCCGCGCTAGAAACGGTTAAGACAGCCGCCCTGGCCAAGTCAATTGCCGTAAACCCAGTTCTGGCAGAGAGCGGCAAGGTCTATGGCGATGCGGCCCGGCTGCAGCAAATTGTCTGGAACCTGCTGTCGAACGCCATCAAGTTTACGCCTCAGGGAGGGCTGGTCGAGGTGCGGCTAGAGCAGGTCAATGACCAGGCCCAAATTACCGTGACCGATACCGGCAAGGGCATTCATCCCGATTTTTTGCCCCATCTCTTTCAGTCGTTTCGTCAGGAAGATGTCTCAATTACCCGCCAGTACGGTGGGCTGGGGCTGGGGCTGGCCATTGTGCGCCACCTGGTTGAGGCCCACGGCGGTACGATCAGCGCCAGCAGCCCCGGTGAAGGACAGGGGGCAACCTTTACCGTGCGGCTGCCGACGGTTAAAACCCTGTCGAAGATGGCACCAGTCAGCCGGGCCGTCCCCTCCCAGCTCAACCTCACCGGGGTGCGAGTGCTCGCCGTAGACGACGACCCCGATGCCCGCGAGCTGGTAGCCGTCATGCTGACGCAGTATGGGGCAGAGGTGATGTCGGCAACCTCTGCGGCTGAAGCCTTAGTCGCCTTAGCCACCTATCGGCCCCACGTGATCATCAGCGACATTGGCATGCCCAGTATGGATGGCTACATGTTTATAAAGCAGGTGCGTACCCTGCCGCCAGACCAGGGCGGCCAGGTTCCGGCGATCGCCCTCACCGCCTACACCCGCGAAGCCGACCAGCAGCAGGCGTTGGCCAGTGGCTACCAGCGGCATCTGAGTAAACCCTTTGAAATAGAACCGCTGGTCAAAGCCGTACTGGCCCTGGCCTTTGCTGATTAGTAATGTCTCGTTTGCAATGTCCCCGCTTTCACCTGCTAGGTAAGTAAACCTGCTCGTAGGGGTATTTTAAGCCTGTGAACAGGCGATCGCAGTTGTCGTATACCAATAGGTAAAAACCGTGCGTGGACTCTCTTTAGTTGGGTTGCTGGTGGGGCTTGGGGTGGTCGGGGTGCTAATGGTGAACCAGCTCAAGCCGTCGCCAAATGCCGAGCAGGCGCTCCCCACCCAGGCGATTGAAAAAGCTAACGATGCCGCTGCAACAATGGAGCAACAGCAGAGTGAAGCGGCTACAGCCATTGAGCAACAAGCCGAGCAGCTTCAGCAAGACATGCCAAAGCTGCCCTAGCGGCGGTCTAAAACTTGATTATGCTGGTTCAACTTTTGCCGATGGTTTTGGTCTGCTGCCTGGGCTACGGGCTCAAGCGGGCCGGGGTGCTGGGGCCGGGGGAGGCCAAAACCATCGGCCTATTGCTCACGCGGCTGGTGCTGCCTGCGGTCATTCTCAAAGCCCTGGCGACCGCTACCCTCACCCCTGAGCTGATCTACCTGCCCCTGTCGGCCCTGGTGGTGGTGCTGGGTCTGACGCTCGTGGCCCTGGTTGCCCTGCGCTGGCTGGGTTGGGAGAAAGCCAGGGCGGGCGCGCTGATCACCACATTCCCCACCTTTGAGGGCGGTGCGGTGGGCTACCCGCTGATGCTGCTGGCCTTTGGCGAGACGGGGCTCAGCCGCATTGTGCTGTTTGACCTGGCCCAGGCCATCTACCTGCTGACGGTGGTGTATGGCCTCTCGGCCTGGTTTGGCCAGGCGGGGGTAACGGCGCGGGCGGTGGCGACCAAGCTAGCGCAGACGCCGTTCTTTTGGGCCATTTTGCTGGGGCTGGTGATGAATGCCCTGGGCCTCAACCACGGGGTGGTGCTGAGTCTGCTGGATATAGTCGCGAACAGCTTTTTGCTGCTGGTGCTGCTGGTCGTGGGCATGGAGTTTGAGCTACAGCTGGCGGGCAGCTGGGTGTACCTGCTGGTGGCGATCGCCAAAATTGGCGGCGGTCTGGGGTTGGGTTGGGTCGTCGTAACGGCTTTTGGGCTAGATGGGGTAGAGCGGGCGGCGGTGCTGGTGGGGGCGGCGCTACCGCCCAGTCTGCTGACGCTGTTCTTTACTCAGGAAAATGGCCTCGATACGCGCTTTGCCATCAGCCTGATTTCGGTGGCGATACCGCTCTATTTGGTGGTGATGGTGCCGCTGCTGGCGCAGCTAACCCCCTAGCCCGTTTGGGGGCGAGCGTGGCAACGCTCGCCGTAAGAGGCCTTGGCCAACATTGATCACACGCCACCAGGCGGGTGACGGCGTTCTCAGGCTGCCATCAAGCGGCACTCAGATTTCTCAGACAACGCTTAAGCATGACTCAGATAGAGGTCAGCTGCCTCTCAGCTGCTCCCAGCACTATAGAACTCAAGTTGATTCATTCAACACACCACCTATTTTTCAAAGGAGCTGAACTCATGAAACGCACCGTCCTCTTCATTCTGACCGCTGCGATCGCCACCGCTACTGTTTCTCCCGCCGTTGCCGCCGTCAACTTCGATCAGCTGCGCGACGAAAACCTCAGCAAAGTTGACTTCGACCGGCTGCGTGAAGAAAACCTCGACAAAGACGCCGTCAACTTCGACCAGCTACGCGACGAAAACCTCAGCAAAGTTGACTTCGACCGGCTGCGCGAAGAAAACCTCGACAAAGACGCCGTCAACTTTGACCAGCTGCGCGACGAAAACCTTAGCAAAGTTGACTTCGATCAGCTGCGCGAAGAAAACCTCGACAAAGACGCCGTCAACTTCGACCAGCTGCGCGAAGAAAACCTCAGCAAGGCTAACGAAGTCTAGGGCGGCCACTCTCTAGTCAAACACCGCCTCTGCGGCTCATTTCAAAATTGACGGATGTTCTTTACGGAACGGCTGTCGTCTAGGGTGTAGTCTTTCTCGGCAAAGTTAAAGTTGAGTCACCCCGCCCTCCGGTATGTTCATACTGAGGGGGCGGGGCTTTTTAGTTGAGCGATCGCGCCGCCACGCAGACCCAGCTACAATCGCCCCCGTTGAAACCGACCGCGCAGGGCGATCGCAACGCTATTCATCATCACCAGCATTACCAGCAGCACAATAATAGCGGCGGCCCCATTTTCGTGAAACTCCTGCTGGGGACGGCTGATCCAGTTAAAGATTTGAATCGGCATGACCGTAAACGGGCTTTGCGCCACAGCAGTGGGGCAGCGCACCAGATCTACGGGGTTGAAGTAGGGGAACTCTTCGGTGCAGCCGGGGGTAAAGGGCACAAAGGTCAGCGCCCCAATGGTGATTAGCGGCGCAGTTTCGCCAATGGCGCGGGAGAGCGCCAAAATTACCCCGGTCAGAATGCCCGAGATTGCGGCGGGCAGCACGTGATCGCGCACAACCTGCCAACGGCTGCCCCCCATGGCTAGCCCCGCCAGGCGAATGCCCTCGGGCACAGCGCGCAGAGCCTCGCGGGTGGCGACAATAATGATAGGCAGCACCAGCAGCGCCAGCGTGAGGGCTCCAGCCAGCACCGTTCGCCCGCCAGTGATCGGTTCCATAATGCGCACAAAAGCAGCCAGTCCCAGCAGCCCGTAGATAATGGAGGGCACGCCGGCCAGGTTGTTGATGTTGATCTCGATCAGGCGTGAAAACCAGGTGTCGTCAGAGAATTCTTCTAGGTATAGCCCGGCTCCAACCCCAATCGGAAACGCCACAATGGGAACGATAATCATCACCCAGAAGGTGCCAGCTAAGGCTCCGATAATGCCCGCGTTTTCGGGTTTGCGGGAGGGAAAGCTGGTGAGAAACGGCCAGTTCAGGCGACCCAAACCCTGACTTAGAACATCAATCAGCAGCCAGCCCAGAACCGCGATCGCGATCGCGGTCGCAACCCAGGTGGCCAGACTAAAGGCGCGATCGACAAGGTAGCGCTGGGGCAGGTTGCCTGCAAACTCTGAGACGGTAGCGACCGTAGGTTGAGGCGCTGAAAACTGCGATTGGGACGAGGCCATTAGTCGTATTTCTCCCGAAAGCGACGGACAAACCAGTAGCTAACAATGTTTAGCGTCAGGGTAATTAGAAAGAGCGCCATACCAACGGCAAAAATGGTTTTATAGGCCAGCGAGCCAAAGGGGGCATCGCCCAGGCTGACCTGCACAATAAACGCGGTCATCGTCATCACGGGAATCAACGGATTCATAAAACCCAGATCGCCGTCGATGGGCTGGGGGTTTTGCCCCGCCGCCAGGGTCACAATCATGGTTTCGCCAATGGCCCGCGACATGGCCAGAATGATCGACGCCACAATCCCCGACAGCGCCGCCGGTATGACTACCGCCTGAATGGTTTCGCGCTTGGTTGCCCCCATGGCAAAGGCTCCCTGGCGCAGATCCTGGGGCACGGCGTTGATGGCATCTTCGCTGAGCGATGCCACCAGCGGCAGGATGCTCACCCCCAGCACCATGCCAGCGCTGAGGGCGTTGAACCCCTGCAGCGAGGGAATGAGCCGCTGCAGGAATGGGGTCACGGTCAGCAGCGCAAAATAGCCAAACACCACCGAAGGCACCCCAGCCAGCAGCTCTAGAATGGGCTTGAGCACCTGGCGCAGCTTGGGTGTGGCGTACTCGCTCAAGAAAATTGCGATCAGCAGCCCCAGGGGCACCGCTACGATTAGAGCGATGGTGGTGGTCATCAGCGTGGCGCTAATCAGCACAAAAATGCCGAAGTCGGTGTCGTTGGCAAACAGCGGCGTCCAGCGGCGATCGCTAAAAAAGCGCGTGATGGCATAGAAAAAACCGGCGATCGGGCTGGGTGGCTCTAGCCCAACGGCCTGAGTGGCTGAGCTGAGCTGCGTGGGGTCAAGGGCCTGAATTTGCTCGCCCACCGCTTGAATTTGGGCCTCAGAGGCGTCGGGCAGCAGGTCAGGCAGCCGATCGATCCAGAGCGCCTGGCGAAAGAACGGGTCTGAGAAAAAGTCAGCGGTTTCAAAGATTAGCGACAGCACAATGCCCAGGGTAGTCAGAATGGAGATGCCCGCAAATATGAGGCACACAATTCGCACAATGCGTTCTACTCGACGACTGCTGCTGCGGTTGGGCCGCCATAGAGAAGATTTATCAGGGGGAGATGAATCGGATGACATCGAGGTTAGAGCCTCCGCAGTAAGCTAGGGCAGCAACGGTACATTAAAGTACGCTAAACCGCGATCGCACCATTTGCTTACGTCTTTTTAGAATTTAGCTAGCTCTTAAATTGTGATTAATCAAAGCATCTTTATCGATTAATCTTTCCTTAATCCAAAATCCAGATTGTGCTTCGGCTGTGCCTTTCTGCCAAGGTTTTTTGCCAGTAGTTTTGACTGAGGCGCTACGAATAAAAACCTCACCGGCCTAATCATTCTCAGCTGACTCAGTTTGCTGAAGCAGGCATTTTGAGGCCGTGCTCAAGCTCTGCCAGTGCGATCGCGCCGCAACCCCCCAAGCGAAACCATTGCCACAAACTGTGAAACGATAGGGGTGTGTAGCAACAACTCAACACCTTATGACCACTCCCCTCCATGTTTTAGTCACTGGCGCAACCGGGCGCACGGGGGCTCTTGTTGTGCAGAAGCTCCGGCAGCAGCCGGAGCAATTCGTCGCCAGGGGCTTCGCCCGCTCGGAGGCGAAGGTGAGAGAGGTTTTTGGCACCACGGAAGGAATTTATCTGGGCGACATCGGTGACCGCGATCGCCTCAGGGCCGCCCTAGAGGGCTGCGAGGCGCTGGTCATTCTCACCAGTGCTGTACCGCAAATGAAGGCCCCGCCAGAGCCAGGGCAGCGGCCCGAGTTTACCTACGCCGAGGGCGGTACGCCGGAGCAGGTTGACTACCGGGGGCAGATCAACCAAATCGAGGCGGCGCGGGCGGCTGGAGTCAAGCACATTGTGCTGGTGGGCTCCATGGGCGGCACCAATGAGCAGCATCCGCTCAACCGTATGGCCAACGGCAACATCTTGATCTGGAAACGCAAGGCAGAGGCCTATTTGATCGACTCAGGCATCGACTACACCATCATTCGCGCCGGAGGGCTACAGGATCAGCCCGGAGGGCAGCGCGAGCTAGTGGTCGGCAAAGACGACGCACTGCTGACCAACCCGCCCGATGGCATTCCCACCTCTATTCCTCGCGCCGATGTGGCCGAGGTGGTGGTGCAGGCATTGGTAGCCCCCGCTGCTCGCAACAAAGCGTTTGACGTCATCTCCAAGCCAGCGGGCACCCCAGGGGCCGTGGTGACAACCGATTTTGCCGCCCTGTTTGAGCAAACGACCCCAGGGCTGTAGCCAGAGGGAATTTTAGCCAGGACGGCGGCCAACCAAACCCTCTAGAAGAGGCTCCCCATGGCTCGCAGCATATTTTGCGGCTGGAGGGCGGCTTCTGCGGCGGTGGGCTCATAGCCACAGTGCACCATGCAGTCGGCGCACTGCGGGTTGCCGCTGTTGTGGCCGTACTCGTCCCAGTTGGTATTGTCGAGCAGCTCTTGGAAGGTTTCGTAATGGCCTTCGTTGAGCAGGTAGCAGGGTTTCTGCCAGCCCAGCACGCTATAGCTGGGGCTGCCCCAGGGCGTGCAGTCGTAGTCTTTTTGGCCGGTTAGAAAATCTAAAAAGAGCGGATTGTGGTTGAACTCCCATTTCTTTTTACCGGCGGTAAAGGGGGCCAGAATCTCGCGGAACAGGGCCTTGGTTTGCTCGCGCTTGAGGAAGTGCTCCTGGTTGGGAGCCCACTCATAGCTGTAGCCCGGCGACACCATCATGCCGTCAACTTTTAGCTCGGTGAGATAGTCGAAGAGCGACTGAATCTCTTTGGGGTCGGTGCCTTCAAACACGGTGGTATTGGTGGTGACGCGAAAGCCCCGTGCTTTGGCGGCTCGAATGGCGCTAATGGCAATATCGAACACGCCGGAGCGATCGACGCATTGGTCGTGCAGCTCTTTCATGCCGTCGAGGTGAACGCTGAAGGAGAGGTAGGGCGACGGCGTAAATTTATCGAGGCTTTTTTCGAGCAGCAGGCCGTTGGTGCAGAGGTAGACAAACTTTCTGCGATCGACCAGCCCCTGCACAATTTCGTCAATCTGAGGATGCAGCAGCGGCTCTCCACCAGGGATTGAAACTACCGGAGCGCCGCATTCTTCGACCGCAGCGAAGCAGTCTTCGGGCGACAGGTTCTGCTTCAAAATCTCTTTGGGATGCTGAATTTTGCCGCAGCCCGAACAGGCCAGATTACAGCGAAACAGCGGTTCTAGCATCAATACCAGGGGATACTGCTTGCGGCCTTTGAGGCGCTGAGTGACCAAATATTGCCCCACACCCAGGGCCTGCTGTAGACTAATTGCCATTTCTCTTCACTCCTCGGTTGGGGAGGATCCGATCGCAGAGCCGCTGAGCCGGGCACGGTTGTGCCGAGTCATGGCTGATGCCGATGATTCGAACCCTGATCATGAATATCCAACTACCGTAATTCATTTTGGCAAAAACGGTTGTCTCCACCGAACCATAGGCCTCTTGCCCGGTGCCGCCGCTGTCTACGGTTCTGGCTCTCGGCCCCCGTTTTGGTTTGACGTTGCTAAGATGCGGTTGCCCCGCGTCTGCCACTGGCCAGGGGCAGTTCACAGATGCCTCAGGTATTGGTAATCTCAGATACCATCTATCCGAGTCTATTCATTGTTAATGCTCTATTAATGCTTATTGGATGAAATTCAACCAGTATGGTTGAAAACTCAAGTCGTGTGAGGAGATTGCTCAATGCCGTCTATTAAATCTGCGTTGGACTTGCTGAGGGAGACTAGCCGAACGTTTTTTATCCCGATCAGCTTGCTGCCAGCCAAGCTCCAGGAAGCGGTTGCATCTGCATACCTGTGCATGAGGGCGATCGACCAAATTGAGGATCATCCAACCCTGGATAGCAGCACTAAGGCCAGGCTGCTGCGCCAAATTAGCCTCAACCTGCAGGCGGGGACTGAATTTTCAGCGGTGGACGATTTTGCGGTGGGGTTGGCGGGCTATGAGCACCAGCTGGACGAGGTGACCCTGCGCATTGGTGAATGGGCGCTGCTGGCCCCCGAATCGATCGCCCCTCGCATCTGGGATGCCACCGCCACGATGGCCGATCGCATGGCCTACTGGGCCGAGCAGAACTGGACCATCAAAACTGAAGCCGACCTCGATCGCTACACCTTCAGCGTGGCCGGGGCCGTGGGCCTGATGCTGTCGGATCTGTGGGCCTGGTATGACGGCACCGAAACCAGCCGCATGGAGGCAATTGGCTTTGGGCGAGGCCTGCAATCGGTCAACATTTTGCGCAATCACCTGGAAGACAAGGATCGCGGCGTCGACTTTTTCCCGGAAGGGTGGACAGCGGAGGACATGCAGCGCTACGCCCGCCGCAACCTCAAAATGGCCGACTCCTACACCCACGCCCTGCCCAACGGGCCAGCCCTGCTGTTTTGCCGCATTCCCCTGGCCCTGGCCACGGCCACCATTGATGCGATCGCTCAGGGCCGCGAGAAGCTCAGCCGGGCCGATGTGATGGCGATTGTGACGCCGCTGCTCGGCGTTGGCAAATCGATCGAACTTATGACTAAAGTCTAGTTAGGGGTCAGGATTTGATTAAATCGCGCTTTGTAGGCTAAGGCATCTGGCCTGATTATGGACAGCCGAGACGGCTATCCTGCGTGATCAAATCCTTATTCCTTAGATTGAACACGGCTCCCCTTTACTCCCAGGTTAATGAACATTCTGGAACAGATCCACCAGCGGCAGCGCGACAATTTCTCGCTGCACAGCCAGTATCTCAACCCGCAAATGGTCAACGTGCTCAAGACGATTGGGTTCGATCGCCACTATGTGCGGGCAGAGGGGCCTTATTTGTTTGACGACCAGGGCGATCGCTACCTCGACCTGCTGGCCGGGTTTGGCGTGTTTGCCCTGGGCCGCAACCATCCTAAAATCGTGCAGGCTTTGCAGGATGTGCTGAGCGCCGAACTGCCCAACCTGGTGCAGCTGGATGTGTCGATTTTGTCGGGGCTTTTAGCGGAAAAGCTGCAGCAGATTACGCCACCGGGGCTCGATCGCCTCTTTTTTGCCAACTCCGGTACCGAGAGCGTGGAGGCGGCGATTAAGTTCAGCCGCTACGCCACCGGGCGCAGCAAAATTGTCTACTGCGCAGGCGGCTACCACGGCCTCACGCTAGGGTCGCTGTCCGCTACGGGCGATCCCCATTTTCGGGAGGGCTTTGGTCCCTTTTTGCCCGACTTTATCGAGGTGCCCTTCGGCGACCTGGCCGCGCTAGAAAAGGCTCTATCCCGCAAAGACGTGGCTGCCTTTATCACAGAACCCATTCAGGGACACGGGGTTTGGATCCCTGAGGCCAGTTACCTACCAGGGGCAGCGGCGCTCTGTCGCCAATACGGCAGCCTGTTCATCGCTGACGAGGTGCAGACCGGGCTGGGCCGCACGGGCAAGTGGTGGGCCGTCGAGCACTTCGGCGTGGAGCCCGATTTGCTCTGTATGGCCAAGGCCCTGTCGGGTGGATTCGTCCCTGTCGGTGCCGTCGCCTGTCGGTCCTGGATCTTCGATAAAGTCTTCAACCGGATGGATCGCGCCGTGGTCCACGGCAGCACCTTCGGCAAAAACAACCTGGCGATGGCCGCCGGATTGGCCACCCTGGATGTGCTCGAAACCGAGGGCTGGATCGACCACGCGGCCCAGATGGGACAGCAGATTGTGGCTGACTTGCAGCCCTTGGTTGACCAGTATGACTGTCTGAAAGCAGTGCGGGGCCTGGGCATGATGATGGCCCTGGAGTTTGGCGAGCCCAAGAGCCTGAAGCTGAAGCTGTCGTGGAAGATGCTGGAGACGGCTAACCGGGGCCTGTTCTCGCAAATTATTACGGTGCCGCTGTTCACCCGCCACCGAATTTTGTCGCAGGTGGCGGGGTACGGCATGAACGTGGTCAAGTTTATACCGCCTCTGACCCTACAGGAGAGCGATCGCCGCTGGATTGTCGAGGCCGTGACCGACGTGGTGGCCGATGCCCACCGCATACCAGGGGCCGCCTGGGACTTTGGCAAAACCCTGGCCACCCAGGCGATGAAAACCAAAGCCGGAGCCCGGTAGCCGTACCTATGGCAAGCCTCTTTCATCCGCTCTGCGGCAGCAACCCGCCCACTTTGCTAAAGCTGTTTTTAGAGAATGGCCCTCCCGCCCTGAATCGCTGCCCTCAGGCGGCTCTGGCCCTGGCGGTATCGCTGGCGCGCTGGCCCTTTTCGACGGCGGAGCGAGTCGCCTTTGCGCTGGCCCAGAAGCCGCCCATGCCCGACCCGATCTTTATCGTTGGCTACTGGCGATCGGGCACCACGCATTTGCACAATCTCCTGGCCCAGTACCCGGCCTTTGGCTACATTACCCCGCTGGCTACAGGAATGCCGTGGGATATTTTGGGGATTGTGCGATCGCTGGAACCGCTGCTAGAGCAGGCCCTACCCCAAGACCGCTATGTGGACAATGTGGCGGTGACCCCCACTTCCCCCCAGGAAGACTCGATTCCCTTGGCAACAATGGGGGCAACGTCGTACTACCACGGGATGTACTTTCCCAAACACTTTGAGGCTCACTTTCGGCGAGATGTGTTTGGGGCAGAAACTCAGGCTGATATTGAGCGGTGGAAACGCCTGCATCGCCACCTGCTGCAAAAAGTTTCGGTGCACCAGGGGCACCGCCCGCTGCTGATTAAAAATCCGGTGTATACCGGCTACATTCGCCATCTGCGGGAGCTGTGGCCGGGGGCAAAATTTATTCACATCTACCGTAACCCGTACCGGGTATTTGTCTCAGCGCGGCACTACTTTTCGCGCTTGCTGCCCGAGCTAACCCTGCAAGATTACGGCAATTTGCCAATTGAGTCGCTGGTTCTAGAAAGCTACCCTTTTCTGCTAGACGCACTCAAAACCGACACAGCAGATCTGCCTTCCAACCAATTTTTTGAACTCAGCTTTGAGAATTTACAGAGCAATCCGTTGGGGGAACTAAAGACCCTGTTTGAACAGCTAGAACTGCCCGATTTTGAGGCCGCTTGTCCCTATTTTGAAGCTTACCTGGCGGATTTGAAAGATTATCAGCAAAACCAGTATTCTCTTGACACCGAAACAATTCATGCGGTTGAGGATCATTGGCAACCTTACATTCAACGCTGGGGCTACAGGTTAGAAGCTGTCTAAAGAGGTCCACTTTTCGTTGACCAAGTTACCGCTCAGGGTGACGTATAGTAAAGCAAGACTGTTCGCCAGGATTACTCGCTCAGGTTTTCTAGGTCCGCCAGATCTTGTAGCCTGCCAGATGCTTTTTTATTAAGTTTGAGATTCTCAAGATTAATAGAATTGATTATTGTCTCACCAATTGAAACCTCTAGCTTTGATCGGTAGCAAGTTTCAAAATCAATTCCATCGAGGGTTGTGATTAAATCTATACTGAACCGAACCCGAAATCCGTTAGGGCATCGATCAGGCGATCGGCGTTGGTTGCCTCCATTTCTATCCAAATATCTAAATCTTTGGTGTAACGGGGATGACCATGCAAGGCAACAGCGTAGCCACCAATGACCAGGTAACGCACATTATGATTGTTTAACAATTCGATAAACTCTTTGAAATCCTGGCTCAGCCTTGTACTTTCACTGATGGAATTCGCGACGAATAGTCTCTAAGGCGGCTAGTCTGGCTTCGTAGGGTTGACTTCGCCAGTAAGCTACATCCGATTTTGCAGATTTAAGACTAGTTTTTGTGACTACAACCGCGCGTTTTTCACGCATGAAATCTATACCCTTGATCAGTACTGCCTTATCTACTTTAATTTTATCCCCTCTATCCTTCGCATCAACAAGTTTCCTCGCCTTATCTTCAACTGCTGCACAGAAATAACCAGACGGAGTTATTCCGTTCTGTCACCTAACTGAATCAATCCCAGCTTTGCTGATGGGGAACTTTGTTCAAACTCGACCTGGCCGTAGTTGAGCTTGAGGATGCGATCGCCCACATAAAAATAGTGATCGTCGTGGCTGATCACAAATACGGTCTTCCCCTGGGCCTTTAGGTCAGGCAAAAACTGGGTGTAGAACACCTGCTTAAAGGCCGGGTCCTGATCGGCGGCCCACTCGTCAAACAGGTAAATGGGGCGATTTTCCATGTAGGCGCTGAGCAGAGCCAGGCGTTTGCGCTGCCCCTGGGAGAGATTGACCGTTGAGAATCTGCCCTGCTCAACGCGAACCTTGTGGCTGAGATTGAGCTTTTCTAAATAGTCCTGGGCTTTGCTGTCGTCGGCATCGCCGCTGACCCCTAGCAGCCGCTCAAACAGGTAGAAATCTGAAAACACTACTGCAAAGTGCTGGCGATACCACTCCCGGTTCTCCTCAGTAATGGGCTGTTGATCGAGCCAAATTTCGCCCGATTGGGGTTGATAGAGGCCGGTCAGCACCTTCGCCAGGGTCGATTTGCCGCTGCCGTTGCCGCCAATAATAAAAATTAGCTCTCCCGGATGCACGCTCAGATCGACTGGCCCCAGGGTAAATTCGGTGGCATCTAAATCGGTTCTGTAGGTGTGGGTGACGCCCTTGAGTTCTAGCTGCTGCCAGCTCTGGACGGGCGGCGGCGCGGCGGCTGCAGCAGGCTGTTGGATCGTCAGCCCCAGGGCGGCAAGCTTGTCGAGGGCCACACTGGCCTGACCCAGCAGCGGCAGCTTATTCACCAGGTTCTCCATCGGGCCGAGCAGGTAGGTGAAGGTAAGCACGTAGGCCACCCGCGTATTGGGGCTGATGCCAATCCAGTTGGGCAGGGCAAACAGCACCAGCCCGACCGCAAAAAAGTAAATGAACTTGCCCCAGCTGTCGAGCACGGCAAACAGGCTCAGCCCCTTTTGGTTGTAGTGCCTGACCTGGCGGGCGGTCTGCTCCAGGTCGATCGCAAAGAAGTCTTGGCGGCCCAGGTAGTGCAGCTTTAGCTCTTTAATGCCCTCAATCAGGCTGCGAAAATGCTGGAACAGCCGCTCCTGGTTTTCGCGGGCCGCCGCCAGACCACGCCGCCCCGCCACCAAGAACCAGCGGCAGCTCAACGAGGCCACCAGGGTAATCAGCAGCACCAGGGCCAGCACCTGCCACGACAGCCACGACACATAGACCATGCAGCCGACCGTGCCCGCAATGTTGATCATCAAGACGGGCAGGATGCTGGCGGCGGCGGCGATCGCCTGAATATCTTCCGTGAGAATGACCAGCAGGCGGGGTAGCCCCAGGGCTTCTAGAGCCTTCAGCTCGGTGGCCAAAATCTGGCGGCAGAGCTGTAGCTGCAGCTCAAATACCGCCGCCTGAGAAAACCGCACCAGCAAAATGCGCGACACCATCGCCGTAATCAGGGCGATCGCGCCCAGCCCCACAAAGGCGGCCACCACCACCGCCCCGGCAGTCTCCTGCGCGATGGAGTAGCTAATCAGCGCAATCAGAGCCGCGCTGCAGCCGCCGCTGACTAAGCCCGTAGCCAGGGCGATGAGCAAAACTGGCCCGGAGGTCTGCAGGAGAAACAACACTAAGCTCATGAAAATTCCGTCAATGGGTTGTGCAGCAGGAACATGATGCGGTTGGTGTCAGCGGTGGCGCGATGGGCAAAGACCGGCCCCTTCGGCCTATCGACGACTGGCACGGGCACAGGCTGAGGAACCTGTTGAACAGGCTATGATATCTGCGTTTCTCTTCGCCAACTAAATCAATGCCCCGATCCGACTTCAGTCAGCTGCGAGAGCGGTTGAATATCTCCCGGTTAGCCATTCAGAATGGCGGGCTAACGGTTTGCTGCTGGCTGGTGATTGGGGTGGCGGGGCTGTTTGCGTTTAGCTCTTTGAAGTACGCCCTGTTCCCCGACATCACGTTTTCGGTGGTGCTGGTCAACGCGACGGCTCCAATCGAGACGGCGCTCGAAACCGAAGCTCAGCTCACCATTCCCTTAGAGAATCAGCTGCAACTGCTGGAGGGGCTATCGCGGCTCAACTCCACCACCTCCGCCGGGCAAACCCTGGTCAGAACGGGCTTTAGCGTCAACCGAGGGCTGGCAGAAGCCACTGCCGCTGTGGAGGAGGCGATCGCCCAGGCCGACCTGCCCAGCGAGGCCGACTACGAAATCATTCCCCTCAACCTAAATGAAGCGACGGCGATTAGCTACGCCCTCGCCAGCGACGAGCTGAGCTTAGACGAACTGGCTGAGTTAGTCGAAGCGGAAATTTTGCCACCCCTGCAAGACCTACCCGGCGTATTGCGAGTCGATCTACAGGGTAGGGGCGCTCAGGCTGCCGCCACCGCCGCTGAGGGCGAAGGGAGTTTTCTCGCCGCTCTGCAAAATCCTCCCACCCTAATTCGCTTCAATGGGGAGGAGGCGCTGGCGGTGCAGGTGATTAAGCAGGGCGAGGCCAATACCCTGGAGGTGGTCGATCAGGTTGAAGCCGCCGTTGAGCAGCTGCGCGCCGATCTGCCCCAGGTGCAGCTAACGCTGGCCGCCACCCAGGCTGGCTTTATTCGCTCGGCCACCCAGGCCACCATCGACGCGCTGGTGGGGGCGATCGTGCTGGCGGTGCTGGTGATTTTGGGCTTTTTGCGCAGCTGGCGGGCGACGGTGATTACGGCGCTGGCGATTCCGCTGTCGCTGCTGGGCACGGCGATCGTAATGGCTATCTACGGCTTTAACCTGGAGACGATTACGCTGCTGGCCCTGGCGATCGTGATTGGCATCATTGTCGATGATGCGATCGTCGAGATTGAGAACATCATTCGCCACATGGAGGAGGGCGCGACTCCTCGCCAAGCGGCGCTGCTGGCCACCGACGAAATTGGCCTAACGGTCTCGGCCTCAACGCTGACCATTGTGGCCGTGTTTTTGCCCGTGGCGCTGATGGGTGGCACCGTGGGGCAGTTCTTCAAACCCTTTGGCCTGACGGTGTCGGCGGCGGTGCTATTTTCGCTGCTGGTGGCGCGCACGCTGACGCCAGTGCTGGCCGTGTACTGGCTGCGGGCCAGACCCTCTACCCCCAGTGCCCCTCTGGTCTCAGACCAGGCTGCTCCCGTTTCAGATGCGGTGCCTAGCTCCTGGCTAGAGCGCGTTTACAGCCGATTGTTGGCCTGGTCGCTGCGCCACCGCTGGGTGGTGATGGGTTTGGCGATCGCCAGCCTGATTGCCGGGGTCGCCATCATTCCCCTGATTCCCCAGGGGTTTATTCCCCAGCTCGACCAGGGAGAATTTTTGCTCAACTACAGCGCACCGCTGCCTCAGCGCCCAGGCTCAGGCCCAGGCGCTAGGCCAGGCCAGGACTTAGCCCAGCTGCAAGGCCAACTGCCGCCAGGCCAGTTGCCCCCCGGCCTAACCGCGCCACCGGGAGCGGGGGACGTGCGAGCCCAGCTTTTGCAGCAAACCCTTCAGCAGGCCGACGCGCTAGAAGAAACCGTGTCTGCTCTACCGGAAGTGGAGTCGGTGCTAACCACCGTGGGCGGGCGGGGGCGGCCCAATGAGGGCAGCCTATACATCAAGCTGCGGGAGGATCGCAATCGCGACACCGCCGCCGTTCAGGCTCAGCTGCGCCAGGATTTGCCAGCAATAGAGGGCGTTGAAACCAGCGTCGAAGACATTCAGTTTGTCGATACTGGCGGCGAAAAACCGCTCCAGGTGTCGCTGCTGGGCGACGATATAGCGGCGCTGCAAACCGCCGCCACCGAGATTCAGGCTCAGGTGGCGGCGCTGCCCGGCTTTGCCGACGTGCGCATCTCAGGGGCCAACAATGCCGCCGATGACATTACCGAAATCAACCGGCAGAACGGGGAGCGGGTCGCCACCATCAGCGCTAACCTGGGCGACGGCAAAGCCCTGGGCGATGCCACCGAGCAGGTGGTGGCGATCGCAGAATCTGTAGTGCCTCCTGGCATACGCATTGACCTGGGGGGCGACTCAGAGCGGGCGGGAGAGGTGCTGGGCAGCTTTGGCCGCATTTTGATTCTGGCTGTGATCTGCATGATGATCGTGCTGCTGGTGCCCTTTGGGCGGCTGCTAGAACCGGCGGTAGTGGGTCTGTCGCTGCCGCTCTCGATTGTGGGGGCCATGCTGGCGCTGCTGATTACCCGCAGCGACTTTGGCATTGTCTCGCTGCTGGGGCTGCTGTTTTTGCTGGGCCTGCTCGACAAAAACGCGATTTTGCTGATGGATTACATCAACCAGCTGCGCCGCGCCGGGCTCAAGCGCACCGACGCGATTATGAAAACAGGCCTGGTGCGGCTGCGCCCCATTCTCATGACCACCGCCTCGACGGTGCTGGGCATGGTGCCGATCGCAGTCGGGCTGGGGGCCGGGGCCGAGCTGCGCCAGCCGATGGCGGTGGCGATTATTGGCGGACTGCTGACCTCAACTCTGCTGAGTCTGCTGGTGGTGCCGGTGCTCTACACCCTGCTAGAAGATGGCTGGGGCTGGCTCACCAGGCGGTCGGCCTGATGACCATTCAGGTGATTCTCGTACCTGCTGGGGCCGAATATCAGGCGGTGATGCGCGGTATCAACGCGGTTCCCAAGCCTCCCTTGGCAATCCCCATTCCGGCGGGGCCAGCGGCGTTTCGCGCCTTTTTGGAGAGCTGGGCGGAGCGATCGCGCGTTGCCGACCAGGAGATTTTGCTGATGGGCCTGGGCGGCAGCCTGTCGCCCCAGCACCAGATTGGCGACGCCATTCTGCTGGAGTCGGTGTGGGATGTGGCTGGAGAGAATAGATTCCGGTGCGATCGCGCCCTTACCGACTCCCTGGCCCAGCGGCTCAAGCTTCCTATGGGGACGGGGGTGATGTGCGATCGCGTGATCACCACAGTTGCAGAAAAGCGGCGACTGGGCGATCGCTACCAGGCCGATGTAGTGGATATGGAAAGCGCCGTGCTTTTGGAAGCTATGCCCCAGGCCAAAGTCGCCATTCTGCGGGTGATCAGCGACGACTGCAGCCGCGATTTGCCGGATATTTCGAGGGCGATCGGCTCAGACGGCAGCCTGCGTGCCAACATTCTCGCCCGCAGCTTTTTGAAGCGCCCGATCGCAGCTCTAAACTTCATCAGCGGCTCTCTCCAGGGGCTCAAAACCCTGGAGCAGATCACGCTGATGCTTTTCAAATCAGGTCAATGATCTGCCTCCCAAAGACCCCATTCACCCGCCGCAGATAACCTCAAACGCTCATAGATAGACTCTCGGCGGTCGGTGTGCAACAGGATTGTTAGACCGTATTTTACCGATCGCTTATGATCAAAGTATTCTCGTACTTTCCCCTCACACTTCTGTTCGGTCAATTAAGACACCTAAGGGGCGGTAAGGCTAACCCTAACTATACTGACAATAGTTCAATTCCTGAAGACCTTCGACAGCTTCTGGAGCCGTAAACAGGCTATTCAAGTCTGGCCAACTATCCTCCTAACTATCCATTAGATCAGGGACTTGGTTGAGATAGAGAGCGACTGTATAACTACAGTTGCAATACTCGGAGATTGTCCAATGGAATGGACCATTGGTTGGTGGCAAGTCTCAGTCCAGCGGGTTTATCCTAATAGTTCAGAACTTGCCAAAACCTACAATCAAGCTGCCGGATGGTGGCATCAGCATCTTCAACTTCTGGGCTATGGTCGGGCGTACCGGCAGCTCTGGCGATCGCTACGCAAAGCAGGCTATCTCCAGAATGGATTTGAACCTAAGAACATCTGCGATTGCGGTATTGGTACCGCCGCCTTCGGCCTGGCTTTAGCCCAAACTATCAACTCGAACGTAAACATTGTTGGTATCGATCTTTCACCTGAGATGCTTAAAATAGCACAGGCAAAACTGGCTAAAGCCCACATTCAGTGTCAGCTTTGTCAAAGCGATGTGAGAACTCTACCCTTTGAAAATAGTGTCTTTGATACCGAGATCAGCGCTCACATGCTGGAGCACCTGCCTGACCCCAAGGAAGGGCTCAAAGAAATGTTCAGAGTTCTGCGGCCCGGTGCCCCTCTCATTTTGGTGGTGACCCGCTCAGGAATCCTCGGTTCACTGATTCAGTGGCACTGGGGCAACCGCTGCTTTAGCCCCAACGAATTGGTTAACCTGATGAAAGAGGTAGGGTTTAGCAACTTAAAGGTCATCCCTTTTCCCCTTGGGCTAGCCCGGTTTACCAGTTCTGCTTACATTGGTTTTCGACCGTGAAAGCGGCTGGTTGGGGCTTCCTAAGGTTGATCAAACTTTAGTCCTGGAGTGCTCTATGACAAACCCAAAGCATATCGACTTGCTCAAAACAGTAGTTTTTTGTCGTCATGAAACATTACTCCATTTTCACCTTAACCAAGGGGAAACCTGGGCACAGACTGCGGTTGGGCTAGGGTTAGGCACTGTCTTGCTGCTTAGCTCTGCCCAGGGTGCGATCGCCCAGTCTAGTCCTACGACCCCAGCACCAACTCCCTTTGAGTCGGTAGAGTTTAGCCCAGAGGATGTGCTAAATCCTGCTGCTGCCGGATTTCAGGCGATCTATGTAGACTCGGTTGGCAATGTCCTGGGTGCCTTTTTTGCGATTCCTGGAGCCCGGCTTAAAATCCACGCCAATGGTCTGGTTGAAATTGACCAGCGTGACTACACTACCGAGGCCAACTACCGCAGCGATGGCCGCCTTCGTACCCTGGGAGATGTCGAATTGACCTACGACAGCAGCGGCCGCCTGCGCAGCATTGATGGCACCCGCTTTAGCTATTTCAGCAGCGGTCGCCCTCAGTCGATGGGCGATGTGGACTTTAGCTACTTCAGCCGAGGACAGCTCCAGCGCATTGAAGATGTGTCATTTGAGTACGAGCGCAACGGCACCCTTAAACGCATCAGCGCCGACCAGACTCGGGATGGCCTTCCCATTGTGATCGCTCACTGATCTACCAGCGGGTGGGTAATGCCGTGAAACCCCAGCGGCGGCTACTCTTAGTCAAACTCGACGAAGAGTATATTTTTGCCGCTCAAGGCACTTGTGGTGGGCCCTGCCGGTCTACCTCCAGAACTTGATCAAAAAAATATAGTTGACCTGTCGATTTGATAACTCCCGGTTCGACTACTTCATACAGCAGAACATTATTGCTGAACAGACTTACGAACCTGTTATCTCACCCAATTGGATTAACCACTATGCAGAAAGTTGTTCCCTGTCTATGGTTCAATGGCGACGCCGAAGACGCCGCACAGTTTTATGTTTCGCTGCTTCCCAATTCGAGCATCGATCGCGTCTTGAAATCGCCGACTGACACCCCGAGCGGCCCTGCCGATACCGTGCTGACTGTGGAATTCACGCTGGCCGGGGCAAAATACATGGGGCTGAACGGTGGCCCGCAGTATCCATTTACCGAAGCCGTGTCGTTCCAGATCTACTGCGACGATCAGGCTGAAGTGGATCGACTGTGGGCGGCTCTTGCGGATGGTGGATCAGAAGTTGCCTGTGGCTGGATCAAAGATCGCTGGGGGCTTTCCTGGCAGATCGTGCCGACCCGCCTGATCGAATTGCTTAACGATTCTGACCGGGAACGCGCTCGACGAGCCCAGGAGGCCATGATGCAGATGGTCAAGATTGACATCGCCGAGGTTGAGCGGGCTGTCGACGAGCAGAATTAGCCGGAATGCGACCTCCGATCACGCTTCAAAACGGTAGTGATCGCGATTTCTGGCAGTTGTAATCATAGGAACAGAACATGGAAACTCAGGAAGTATATCGCGGTCGTTTGATCGACCACATTCAGCTAGTCGTGCAAGACCTTGCCACCAGTCAGACATTCTACACAGCCATCCTCGATGTCCTAAATGTTCCGATGGGCGGCACCGGGGATGGATTCTTCTGGGCGGATGAGTTGTTCGTTTCAACGTCCAGCAGTGAAGCGGCGCAAGGGATGCTCACCGGACGCCATCACTTGGCGTTTCAGGCCCGCGATCGCGCCATGGTAGATGCGTTTTATCAAGCGGCTCTGGCTCACGGCGGTCGAGACAACGGCGCACCTGGAGAGCGTCGGTACCACCCAGGCTATTACGCCGCCTTTGTCCTGGATCCCGACGGTAACAATATTGAAGCTGTTTACCACGGCGAAGCGAATCGCAGCACACCTGCCGTACGCATCACGTTCTAGGCCGTTGGGCTAGTTTGCGAATCAATTTAAACCCGACGGGAGTGTTCACATGAGAAAGCTGATTGTCTCTACATTTGCGTCCCTGGATGGCATTGTGCAAGCTCCTGGCGGACCGGAAGAAGACCCAACTGACGGGTTTACCCTGGGCGGCTGGATGTTCGGTTACGAGGATAACAGCATGGACCTCTCAGCAGCAGGATTCGACGGCAAGGATCGCGAGCTGGTGCTCGGTCGCAGAACCTATGAGATCTTCGAGGCGTACTGGCCCTACCAGTCTGACGACAATGCGATCGCAAAAATATTCAATGTCACCCGAAAGTACGTGGCTTCGCGCACCTTGACGACGCTCCACTGGCACAACTCAACCCTCCTCCAGGGCGATGTCGTCTCGGCCATCATCGCGCTCAAAGCCCAGCCCGGCCCTGACCTACAGATTATTGGCAGCAGCCATCTAGTTCAAACGCTACAGCCCGCAGCCCTGATCGACGAGTACAACGTCTGGACGTTTCCAGTGGTGCTCGGGCAGGGCAAACGCCTCTTTGGCGAGACGGCTAAGCCCTTCGCGCTGCGACTCGTGCGCTCTAATGTTTCGACTACAGGCGTGGTGATGAGCACCTATGTACCTAATGGCGAAATCCGGTCCGGTGCCTTGGGCAGTGACGAACCGAGTGACCAGGAGTTGGCCCGGCGTAAAAAGATAGCGAATAAGACGTGGTGATGGGCCGTGAACAGTACGCGCTAATTTTTCAATTAAGCCAATGCCGCTTCGTGGCGGGACTCAATTTAGGCGTTTAAGGGCATAAAGTAGGAAGCAAGATGGCTACTAAAGGGGGGTGTATGTGTGGCAGCGGTTGGGGCGCTAAGCATATAGATTCACGCACAAGCGACTAGTGGTATGGAACACACTAAGATTAAACGAAATACCCCATCCTCTCGCCTATGGTTTGTTGACAATGTGAGAGTGCTTCTTATCATGCTAGTGATTGCACATCACGCTGGACAACCCTACGGACCTACAGGAGGAATGTGGCTAATTTTCAATCCAGAACGGGCTGATATTCTAGGTGCATTTTTTGCAACCAATGCTGCTTTCTTCATGGGGTTTTTCTTTCTGATTTCTGGCTATTTTGTGCCAGGTGCCTATACCCGTAAGGGAGCAAAGGTTTTTCTAAAACAGCGTTTTTGGCAACTAGGCATCCCAATTCTGTTCTTTGCCCTGCTGGTATTTCCTCTGATCTTTTACTTTACTCAATCGGGTGAACTATCTTTTAGGCAATTCTATTTTGGGGTTTACTTAGGTCGAGGGCAAATCCAGGTTGGTCATCTCTGGTTCCTTGTGCACCTATTATTTTATGCGATTTGTTACGTTCTATGGCGTAAAATTGCAAAGCGAAATGCTGCATCTGAGCTAGATCAGCCAATCATGCCACCTCCTCAGCATGGCTTAATTCTGACGTATCTAGCTGCGTTAGCAATTGTGACCTATATTATTCGGATTCCATATCCGATCGATACTTGGCAAGGGTTACTGTGGATTATCCCGACAGAAATCGCTCATCTTCCTCAGTACGCCAGTCTTTTTATGATTGGAATCATTGCTTATCACCATGACTGGTTCTGCAAAATGCCTACTCAACGAGGACTAATCTGGTTAGGAATTGGTTTAGGAGCAGCTATACTCCGATATGGTTATACCCTGGCCAGAGGGCGTTGGTTTTCGATTCGGGTAATTGCCGATGGAGGGTGGGACTGGCGATCGCTTTTTTGGAGTACTTGGGAAGCTACGATTTGTGTTGGCTTGTGTGTTGGCTTACTCGTCTTTTTCCGCGAACGAGGTAGCGGACAAGGAAAGTGGGGGCGAATTTTATCTGCAAATGCCTACGTGGTTTACCTGATTCATATTTTGGTTGTCATTCCCGTCCAGTTTTTAGTTGCGCCTGTTTTTATCCCTCCTTTGCTCAAGTTCTTTTTGGTTACCTTAGTTAGTATTCCGCTGTGCTTTTTGATTGGTTATTACGTTCGTAAATTACCCCTCGTTAGACTTGTGCTTTAAAGACGTATTGGACAGCACAATATGCAGTATTTAAGAGCGAGGACTCACTAAATGACCGACCTGATCCTGACAACTTTCGACTGGGTTCCTGAAGCTCCGCGTGGCTATGTACGCGACTTACGCGTGCGTTGGGCATTGGAAGAAGCCGGACTGCCCTATCGTGTCGAGAGCACTCCGTTTCACAACCGGCAGCCGCAGCACTTCTCGCGCCAACCCTTTGGGCAAGTGCCGTGGCTGACCGACGGAGACCTGGTGATCTTCGAGAGCGGTGCCATCCTGCTTCATCTGGGCGAATTGAGTGACAGGCTGATGCCGGTTGAGCCGCGCGATCGCAGCGAAGTCAAGGAATGGCTATTCGCCGCGATCGCTTCAGTCGAAGCCGCCAGTCAGCCCTGGTCCTTCTTCCAGTTCTCAGGTGGCACCGACGAAACTCCAATGCGGACGTTTTTTGATAACTTCCTTGAGGCCCGGCTCAAGCACACGGAAAATGTCTTGGCACGACGCGAATGGTTGGTCGAGACCTTCTCCGTCGCCGACATTCTCATGGCGGATGTGCTGCGCCTGGTCGATCGGTTCGATGGGCTGGCGGCATACCCGGCCTGTCGTGACTATGTCGCGCGCGCCACAGCGCGTCCTTCCTTTGTAAAGGCACATGCAGACCAGATAGCGCATTTCGCTAAAGCAGACTGAGAACACCAAACCGTGCGAGAAAAGCGAGGTGCCGTCCAATCATCCTGTTGTACACCGACCGTATCAAAGTTGGTTGATGGAATCCGAAAACGGACTAGCGGTAAGTGGACGGAGTTATTAGGCTGCATCGTTTAGATATTTTTCCACACCAAGTCACAGAAAACCCTTATGGATAACATGTCGCTGCTGTCCACGCTCCGCAAATTAGAGTGTGAGCTTCATCAACCGAAGTGCCGAGGCGATCGAGAACGCCTTGCACAGTTACTTGCTTCTGGTTTTAGAGAGTTTGGTCGATCGGGAGCATCCTATACGCGCGATGACACGCTGGCCATGTTGCCATTAAAAATAGAAGCACCGCAGATCCATGCCCAAGACTTTGCTGTACACGAGCTTGCAGACTCGATTGTTTTACTTACCTATAGGTCAGCCCATATCGATTCATCGGGAGAGTTGTTCCGTCATACAAACCGCTCATCAATTTGGCGTCTCAGTTCGGCGGGCTGGCAAATGGTGTTTCATCAGGGCACGCCCACAGCTCCTTTTGACCAATCTGCAACCTAGTACATTCGTGTTGAGTTCGAGGTTACTTGCAGCCACTCAAGCGCACTGTTAGCTTGCCTAAGGGCAGGATGTTCGGAAACAGCTGAAACGCTTAGGCAACAAGCAGCGGTAAATAAACAAGTTGAGCGCGTAACGACCATTTTCACCGGCCTATGCCAATAGTGGGCTAACGCTTGGAGCAAGCCAGACGGACGTAAGGGGAAATGTTGACCGTCAGCCATGCTCGGCAGGAAAGCTAATTCTTGGTTTCTGTGCGCTGCCCCATCACAAATTAGGAGAATACCCCCATGGACCCAGGCCTTCTTAACACTACCGACAAGCCGTTCTATCACGGCACGCGGGCTGAGTTGACGCCAGGAGATCTGATTCAACCCAGCCATCCTACGAACGTTGGTGAGCAAGACACCATGACACCCTATGCCTACCTGACCCCCAATCTGGATGCGGCCATCTGGGAGGCCGAACTCGCGATCGGCGACGGTCCCGGCAGAGTTTACACAGTAGAGCCGCTTGGCCCCCTTGAAGATACCTCCGCGCTGCCGGATCACCAGTCTCCAGGACATCCGTCAATGTCCTACCGCTCCCGCGAGCCGTTGCGGGTCACAGGCGAAGTCACAGAATGGCTGCTTTACCATGGCACTCGGGCCGACCTGAAACCAGGCGATCTGATTAAGCCGGGCCATACCCCGAACTTTGGCGACAGGGATAGGACAACACCTCATGTCTACTTAACTCGCACATTGGATGCCGCCACCTGGGGAGCGGAGCTAGCCGCTGGCGAAGGTCCCGGCAGAATTTACATCGTGGAGCCGACCGGCCCGATGGAAGAAGACCCCAACCTGACGAATCAGAAGTTTCGGGGTAATCCGACCCAGTCATTTCGATCGCATGAGCCCCTGCGGGTTGTGGGCGAGATCATCGATTGGCAGGGGCACTCGCCCGAAGCGATAAACGCCATGAAGGACGGCCTAGCACGGCTTGAGCAACTGGGGGTTGAGCCACTTGATGACTGAGCGTTTTTGAATTTTTTTGATCTGAAAAGTTAACTGACCTGTCGATTTAGACGTTCTCTATTCGACTAACCCATAGAGCCAGGGTTGAGACTCTGTTCACTCTGGCTCTAAGCACCAACAATCACTCAACAGGAGATTTCACCATGAAAGTTATGGTTCTCGTCAAAGCCACCGCCGACTCTGAAGCTGGGGTGATGCCCACCGAAGAGATGCTGACTGAAATGGGCCAGTTCAACGAAGAACTGGTCAACGCCGGAATAATGCTGGCTGGTGAAGGACTACATCCCAGTTCTAAGGGGGTACGGGTGCAGTTTGTCGGCAAAAATCGCACGGTTACTGATGGCCCTTTCACCGAAACCAAGGAATTGGTGGCTGGCTTCTGGATTTGGCAGGTGCCGTCGATGGCAGAAGCCCTTAACTGGATCAAACGTAGCCCCTTTCAAGACGGCGAAGTCGAAATTCGTCCTATTTTCACCGATGATGACTTCGGTGAAGCCTTTACCCCCGAACTCAGGGAGCAGGAAGAGCGCATTCGTACAGAGATAGCAAAGCACAAATAAGAAAGTGCCGCGACTTACCCTGGTCGCGGCACACCTTTAGCAAACCTCAGACGACAGTTTTAGGAGGTACAAATTGTGCTTGGCATTTTGCAGATTCTGACCACTCTATTGGTAGCGGTGGCGATGGCCCTGGCCTTAGCCCATGCTCTTGAGCTGCCGGGAAAGAGGCGGCTTGACCGAGAAACCTACTGTGCTGTGCAATCCATTTACTATCCGGGCTTTACCATTGGAGGAGGCAGTGAGCCTTTAGGAGTGATCTTTGCGATTGTCTTGCTATTCCTCACTCCGTCAGGCAGCACAGATTTTTGGTTGATTCTCGTGGCCCTATTGGGGCTGATCGGTATGCAGGTTGTGTACTGGCTGGTTACCCATCCAGTCAATAAATTTTGGGTTGAGGGCGAAACCCTCGATCGCTTTATAGCGGTTCCTGAATGGGCGAGGTACGATCAAAGTAGAGGAAATACTGCGCACGCTACAGTCTTGGTTTTCCTTTAGGAGAGTGTGATGAAAGCCTACTCACTTGACTTCCGGGAAAAGATCATT
>NZ_JBNXVS010000035.1:0-70538 GCF_050565655.1 Nodosilinea sp. AN01ver1
ACGCCGTGGACAATCTCTTTGAGCTCATCGCCTCGTCGGGGTGCTCGCCCCCTGCTCTTTTACCGGCATAATCCTGGAGCTCTGGAGGCTTTCTCATTAAGCCTCCCTTATCGCTGTGACCAATTACGCAAAATGCTCGGACATTTGCGTTGTCAAAATTGCCCTAAAAGGTCGTTAGAGCGATGGAAAAATAGATGCCACTTGCCTGCCAGGAATTGCCAGATTCGCTGCCGTTGAGGGGAATGCCCCAGTCCAGCCGGGCGCTCCAGTAGTCTCCTTCGGTCCACAGCAGGCCAACCCCAGTACCCGCCAATGTGTGGAGATTGGGGTTGGGCAGCCGGGTGTTCCATCCTGTGCCCAGGTCGAAAAAGGGTACCACTTGCAGCAGGCCCTGGCGATCGCGATCGCGCAAAACCGGCAGCCGCACCTCGGCGGAGGCCAGCAGAGCGTTGTCGCTCAACAATCGGTCTTGGGAATAGCCCCGCACCGTACCCTGACCGCCCAGGCCAAACAATTCTTGAGACGGCAACGTATCGCTGGACAGCTGAGCCTCACCTCGCACCAGTAGCAACGTGTCGGGGCCGAGCAGGCGGGCCCACTGGGCCTGCCCCAGCCAGGAGAAAAACTCGCCATCGGGGGCATCGCCAGTCAGGTTCTCTGGAGTTGAGCCGCCCAGCCCCAGGTTAAACTGCGATCGCGCTGCCACCACGCTACGGCTACCTCGCTGCACCCAGTCCTGGGCAAAGCGCAGCACAAACACCTCCACTTCCCCGTTGGCGTTGGCCCCAAAGGCCGGAAAGGGGATCGCTTCACCGAGAATATTTTTTAGAAAGACGGTACGGCTTCGTTCCCAGGAGCCCGTCAGCGTCAGGGCCAATTCTTGCGTCGGGGTCAGAATGATCGGCTGCCGATAAAATAGATCCAGCAGGGTGCTGTTGGTAGTAATGCCCAAAACATCAGCGGGCGGGCTAACCACCTGGCTGCGGGTGTACTCAAAGCGGGCACCCACAGTACCGTTGCGAGGGTTGATCGGAATTTGATAACGGACGCTGAGGCGATCGCTGCCGTCGGTATTCAGGTAGCCCAGCCGCAGCCCATCCCCGTGGCCGGTTAGATTGCGCTGGTTGAGAAACAGTCCCCGCTCCCAGGTGCCTACCGACGTCGGGCGACTGTTGCTGGTGGCAATGTCCACATCTACGCTGTCGGCCTCGGTTACCGTCACCGTCAGGCGGCTAGTACCCGGCTCCACCCCCGCCGACAGATCGCCAGAAATGCTGGCAATCAGCGGGTCAAGCTGGAGCAGCCGCAGCGCATCCACCAGGCGATCGACCCTGAGGGGAGGCGTAGCCGCCAGAGCCAGACGGCTGGTGATATAGCTCGGGTTGAGTCGCGTCGTGCCCTCGACCTGAATATCGCTCAGGCTACCTTCAATCACCTGAATCGTGACGGTACCCTGCTCCGGCTCCTGGGGCGGAATAAACGCCCCCGACGACACATACCCCCGATCTACATAGAGCTGGGTAATCACGGTGCGGGCCTGCAGCAGCTCCGTCAGCGTCAGAGGGCGGCCCACAAACGGGGCCAGCACCGCCTGCAGTTCGGCCTCGCTAAACACTGTGCTGCCCACCACGTCAAATCGATCGACCACCAGGCTGACTTCGCTTCCTGGCGGCACTGTATCTTCAGGCTGGACAGCAGGGGGCACCGTCAGAGAAGGATCCGGCGGAGTCGGTTCTAGCAGATCGGTGGGCGGCGGCAGGGGAGGCAACGGTCGCGGCTCGACGGTTCGGGGCGGCACCTGGGCCAGGGTAGGCAAGGCCGTCTTTGCGGCCAAACTACCAGGCGGGGAAAATAACCCATTGCTAGCCAGTTCCATCGCCACAGCTTGCAGTTCAGTCTCCCCAGCCCCCACCGGGAACTGCACCAGGAATTCGCAAAACAACATCGCCCCCATTACCCTAAAAGCAAGCCTCAACGGGAGAGGGGACAAGCGATTTGCTGAGGGCAGAAGGTTTATAGGCAATGAAGGCTTAAAAATCGCCATTTTTCTCCTAGGTTCTAGCTCAGCATAGCTGGGTTACGGTAGGAGCTGATGGCTTTTTAATTGCATTCGACCAGAAAGCCAAAATTCAGTCGTTGGCTTCAATAGCCCTATGCGGCAGGACCTCGCAGTCATAGGCTGAGCACACAAAATCATCAGTCCCCAACAGCAACTGCTCAACCGGAGACGCTTCGGAGACGCTTCGCAAACGAGTCTCCTGTTCTCCATTCTAAAAATCACCTCATACCACTGCGCGACAAGGGTTACAGCCTTGATTGCGGTTTTGGTATTTTGGCCATTTTTGGATCAACTGAGGCCGTTTTAGGCACGTTAGAAACTCGTTGGACATCAGCCTCAGGCGAGACCACTTGCGGCGATTTTTGAAAAAAAGATATGGCAGTGGCCTGTTTTCTCAGGACATAGTACGGGCGCAGTCCTGGGGCATTTAACCGATGGAGACGTACAGACAGAAAGGCGATCGCCCAAGACCCGCCTAAAAAGCGATCGCGCAGTGGGGGCGCGCCGTCTCCATCATCAGGCCGTACTCCAGCCCTTCGGTTACCGCCTGGTACGAGGCTTCGATGATGTTGGTCGAAACCCCCAGGGTGGTCCAGCGCTGGGCACCGTTGCTCGACTCGACCAGCACGCGGGTTTTAGCCGCCGTGCCCGCGCCGCTGTCGATGATGCGCACCTTGTAGTCGGAGAGGTGAAAGTTGGCGATCGCCGGGTAAAAATTTAGCAGCGCCTTGCGCAGGGCGGTGTCGAGCGCGGCTACAGGACCATTGCCCTCGGCGGCGGCCAGAATGTCTTCCTCCCCCACCATGACTTTGATGGTGGCCAGCGACTGGCTGCTGTGGTCGTCGCCGTTGCCCTGGTGCTGGCAGTTAATGTAGAAGCCCTTGAGGTCGAAAAAGCGGGGGCGATCGCCCAGAGCTTCGCGCATCAGCAGTTCAAAGCTGGCCTCGGCGGCCTCAAACTGGTAGCCCTCGTGCTCCAGGGTTTTGAGCCGGGTGAGCAGCTGGCGCGAGGCGGGGTTGTGGCGGTCTAGCTCCAGGCCAAAGCTGCGGGCCAGCGCCAGCACATTGCTCAGCCCCGCCTGCTCCGACACCACAATGCGGCGGCTGTTGCCCACGGCAGCCGGGTCGATGTGCTCGTAGGTTTTAGGCTCGCGCTCTACGGCGCTGACGTGAATGCCGCCCTTATGGGCGAAGGCGGAGCGCCCCACGTAGGGCGCGTGCTCGTCAGGGGCCAGGTTAACTACTTCGCTGATAAAGCGGCTGGTTTCGGCCAGGGTTTCGAGCCCGGTGGGGGCAATGCAGGGGTAGCCCAGCTTGAGCTGCAAATTGGGAATCAGGGTGCAGAGGTTGGCGTTGCCGCAGCGCTCGCCGTAGCCGTTGATGGTGCCCTGCACCATGGTGGCCCCAGACTCCACCGCCGCCATAGCGTTGGCCACCGCTGTGCCGCTGTCGTTGTGGGTGTGAATGCCGAGCCGGGGTCGGGGTTCTGGAAACTGCTGCAGCCAGCTATTGACGGCGGTGACAATTGCGCCGACCTCGTGAGGCAGAGTGCCGCCGTTAGTGTCGCACAGCGCCAGCCACTCGGCCCCGGCTTTTACCGCTGCTTCAAGGGTTTCTAGGGCGTAGTCGGGGTTGGCTTTGTAGCCGTCGAACCAGTGCTCGGCATCGTAGATTACCCGGCGGCCCTGGCTGCGAAAGTAGCGAATGGTGTCGTCGATCATGGCCAGGTTTTCGGCCAGGGTGGTCTGCAGGCCGGTGGTGACGTGCAAATCCCACGATTTACCAAACAGCGTAATCCACTCGGTACCGGCGGCCAGCACCGGCTGCAGCATGGGCTCCTCGGCGGCAACCTGGCCAGGGCGACGGGTGGAGCAAAAGGCGGTGATTTTGGCCTGGGTCAGGGGCGTTTCTTTCAGCTGCCAGAAGAACTGCACATCTTTGGGATTGGCCCCCGGCCAGCCGCCTTCGATAAAGGGCACACCCAGGGCATCGAGCCGCCGCGCAATGCGCAGCTTGTCTTCAATCGAGAGGGCCAGCCCCTCCCGCTGCGCTCCGTCGCGCAGGGTGGTGTCGTAGATGTGAATGGGGGGGCGCTGCTCAGCCATAGCCAGTGACCTAAACGATTCAGTTATCTAGCGTAAGGCCTGGCCTGGGGCTGCTTGAGGGGAAGGGTGCGATCGCGTTATAAAACGTAGATATTCTTCGCCTGCCAGGAAATGCCATGCCCACCGTCACCGCCCAGGGAAAGACCATTCAGTGCGAGACCGGGGCCAACCTGCGCCAGGTGTTGCTGGCCCACGGCGTGGACCTATATAACGGTCAGGCAAAGGTCATTAACTGCCGCAGCCTTGGCACCTGCGGCACCTGCGCCGTAGAGATTCAGGGTCCAGTTTCAGCCGCTAACTGGAAAGACAACGCGCGCCGATCGCTCCCGCCCCACGACCCCACCCGCGACCTGCGCCTCGCCTGCCAAACCCAGGTGCTCGGCGACATCACCGTCACCAAATACGACGGCTTCTGGGGCCAAAGCCAAACCCCAGTCTGGTAAATTCCACCCTCCCACTCTTCTCCCCTACTGAGGCGTACTCATCGCATCCAGCATCTCCGTCTTCGTGCCATCCACGCTGCCGCCCTGAATGCTGACCCGGTAGCGCATGGGCGACAGATAGCCCTGAATTTTGAGCTTCTGGCAGTTGAGATGGAGCTGGCTGAGAGCCACCTGGCGATCGCCATCCAGCGTATCCAAATAGCCGCTAAAGCCCAAGAACGCCAGCCGGTAGAGCAGCTGCTGACTAAACTGGCCCTCAAAGTAGCCGCCGTGGACGTCTCGCTTGCCGGTGCCATAGTCTAGCGTCAGCAAAAAATAGTCCCAGGGTTTGAGGGCCGACTTGCCCAGGGCGCGGGTCAAAATGCCGGTGGGCTGAGCCGAGCAAACATTGGCTTGCAGGTCAAACTTGAGGTCGGTGTAGTCGGTGCAGTCGAAGTAGGTAAAAAAGTCGGCCACGGTGGCGCGACTGCTGTCGCGGCGCGACTGCACCTCAAACAGTTTGGCCAGCGTTACCACCCCCCGCGCCTGAAACCGCTCGTAGGTCAAAAACAGGTTGTCCATCACGCTCTGGTTTGTTTTGGCGATCGCCTCGCCCACCGGCAAATCGACCGGAAAATCGCGATCGAGGGAGTCTAGGTTGACTACGCCGTAGTCGTTCACGCTGCCCGTTTTGTTTTGCAGCGCCACATTGCCCAAGCGGTAGCCCCGCGCCTGGGTACGGCTAGGAAAGGCAATATAGTTAGCGGCGGTCGAGGCAATGCGCAGGGCAATATCGCCCTCATTGCTGAACAGGTACGACTCCGAAAACCGCCGCAGCGACGAGGCCAAAAAGTTGGCCCGGCTCGACACAATCGTCAGCACCGGAATGTCGGGTGAGGCCAGAATGAGTCGCTCCAGACGGTACACATCGCCCACATCGCTGGGGGGCTGTTTGTCGATCGATCGCGAGTCAAACACATCCGACAAAATGCGAATGACATTGGTCACCACAAAGCCGCCCATACTGTGGCCAATAAAGCTGAGCTTGACCTTATCGCGGCCGGTCTTTTTCCAGTACTCACGGGCCTTGAGCACCGCCTGCTGCCGCTCGTGCTCGGTGGCCGCCAGCGGAAACTGACTGTTGGCCGTGCGCTGCACCACGGCCTGGTCAATCTGACGCAGCAGCTCAACCAGGTCGAGTACGCCAAAATTGTCGGCCCGGTAGCTGTCGCGAAAGTAAACGATCAGCCGCAGCACCAGCAGCGCCGCCATCAGCAGCCCCAGCATCATAAAAAGCGCCAGCACCAGGCTGAGCACAAACCCCACCCACGAGGTTTCAAACAGAAAAAAAATCTCAAAAATAAGCAGGACCAAGGCGCACAATGCCCCAGTCAGCAGCAAATCTCGCGGCAGGGGCGGCAGCGCACCCAGGGCTTCTTTCACCTTTTCGAGCTTGGTAAGGGCAACATTTTCAGAGGGCCAGCGGTAGCCGACAAAAACCTGGTTGGGGCTGCTGCCAATGGCCGGGTCGTGGCGATTGACATACTTAAAGATATTTTTGTACCAGGCCTGCACCCCATCCAAACTGGTGTTGTAGCCGTGCACCGAAATTACCAGCTCAGCACAGCGATCGGGGGTATCGCTCATCATGTGACACAGGTGGTCGGCAATCTCATTAATGCCCTGAATGGCCTGCTGCTGAATGCGATCGCTCGATTCTTGCGCATCTTCAATGTTGGGCGGGGCGCTACTCATGACAAAGTAGCCAGGCACCTTGCCCTCGGCACCGCTAGAGTCGTCTAAATCGACAATTTGGGCCAGGCTCTCGTCGGCAAAGACAAACTTTTGAATGATGAACGGAAGCTGTTTCATAGATGCCCTAAAAAACCCAACAGTTAGGATTTCAAGAGCGTAGCCGACCTTTCCAGACAGTAAGGCGACCCGTTAACGAAACGTAGAGCGATCGCCGCCAGCACCAGGCTCTATTTCCATCCTCGAATTGAGGTAGAGCCACCATCGAACCCAAAATTAGCCCAGGGTATCAGTGTCATAATGAAGGCCATACCGAATCTGCGGAGGATTCTGCCCCGATGGCTGAGACCAGCGGCTTCATCTCCGATCGCATCGTCTACCCCGACACCGATGGGCAACCGATGACCGAAAGCGATGCCACGCGTGATTACTTGATCTATTGCGTTGAGGTATTGCGGCTGTACTTTAAGAGTCGTCCCAACGTCTACGTCTCCGGCAACCTGTTTATTTACTACGAAGAGGGCAATCCCAGGGCATCCGTTTCGCCCGATGTCTTCGTCATTTTTGGGGTTAGCCAGCGCCAGCGCCGCAGCTACAAAACCTGGCAGGAGGGCGGCAAACTGCCCAATTTCGTGCTCGAAATCACCTCCCGCACCACCAAGCGCCAGGACGAAGACGAGAAGCCCAGGCTATACGCCAGCCTGGGGGTCGCAGAATACTTTCAGTACGACCCCACCGCCGACTACCTCAACCCCCAGCTGCGCGGGGCTCAGCTGATCGACGGGGCCTACCAACCGCTGCCTCTATCTACAACCCCTGAAGGGATTCCCTACATCCACAGTCAGGTGCTGGGGCTCGACTTGCAGTTGCACAATCCCTACCCGGCCCTGGGCCTTGCCCCGCTGCCTCGGGCCCTGCGCTTCTGTGATCCCGAGACGGGCACCAAATTGCTCAATCGTGAGGAAGTCGAGCAGGTGCGCGAGGCCCTGCAGCAGGAGAATGCGCTGATTCAGCAGGAGCGTGACGCGGCCCAGCAGGAGCGTGACGCGGCCCAGCAGGAGCGTGACGCCGCTCAGCAGGAGCGCGATGCGGCCCAGCAGCGAGCCGAGGCGCTGGCGGCTCGCCTGCGGGAGCTGGGCATTGACCCAGACTAAGGAGATTTTCAGGAAAGAACTTACCCTGTTATTGCCCTGAAAATAGACGGGTCAAGGCTGACATTCAGCGTCTCGACTCAAGCGCCCTTGGCCAGCACCGGCACCGATTGCAGCAGGGTTTGGGTGTAGGGGTGCTGGGGTGACTCAAACAGGGTTTTGGTGGGGGCCAGCTCCACAATTTTGCCCGCCTGCATGACAGCGATGCGATCGCACATGAACCGCGCCACCCACAGGTCATGGGTAATAAACAGGTAGGTGAGGTCAAACTCCTGCTTGAGGGCAATCATCAGCTCCAGCACCTGGGTTTGCACCGTGGCGTCGAGCATGCTGACGGGTTCGTCGCAGATCACCAGCTTGGGCTTGGTAATCAGGGCGCGGGCGATCGCCACCCGCTGCTGCTGCCCCCCCGAAAGATCGCCAGGAAAGCGGTTGAAATAGTCGGCGGTGGGGTTGAGGCTGACGCGGGCGAGCATATCGTGGGCCTGTTTTTCGGCCTCCGCGACGGTGGCGAGGCCGTGAATTAGCAGCGGGTCGGCAATGCTTCTGCCCACGCTCATCATCGGGTTGAGGCAGGCATGGGGGTCTTGAAACACCATTTGCAGCTGTCGCCGCTGCTGCCGCATGGCCTGTCGCGACAGGGTGGTTAACTCAGTGCCGTCAAACTCGACCTGGCCCGCCGTGGGTTTGACCAATTGCAGAATGGTGCGCGACAGGGTGCTCTTGCCGCAGCCCGACTCGCCCACCAGCCCCACCACCTCACCGGGGTAAATCTCTAGCGTTACCCCATCGACGGCCTTAATTACCTTAGATGGCTGGTTGCCCAACAGGCGGGCAAACGGGTTGGCCTCTAAAACGTAGTGCTGTTTGATGTCCGTCAGCCGCAGAATGGGTTCGGCAGCGGTAGCGGTATAGGCTAACCCTTCCGCCTGCTGCATGTGCAGAGCCGACTCGACCAGCGATCGCGTATAGTCATCGCGCGGGTCTTGAAACACCGTGGCGGCAGTGCCCTCTTCGACCACGCGGCCCTCGTACATGACGGCGACGCGATCGCAGTATTCGGCCACCAGCGACAGATCGTGGGAGATCAGCACCAGCGCCGTGCCCAGTTCGTCGCACAGCCGCGTCAGCTCGTCGAGAATTTGGGCCGACACCGTTACATCCAGGCTGGTGGTGGGCTCATCGGCCACGATCAGCTGCGGTTCTAGAATCATCGCCAGGGCGATCGCCACCCGCTGGCGCATGCCGCCGCTAAACTCGTGGGGGTACTGGCCAAACCGACTGGCGGGAATGTTGACTTTTTCGAGCACCGCGATCGCCCGCGCCTTGGCCTCCGCCTGGGTGATCTCAGGCCGATGCGCCCGCAGCGTCTCAATACAGTGATCGCCAATGGTCATCAAGGGGTTGAGCCGCGTCATCGGGTCTTGAAACACCAGGGCGATCGCCTCGCCCCGAAACTGCCGCAGCCGCTGAGGGGTAAAATCGAGCACCGACTCGCTGTTAAACCACACCCGCCCCTGTAGCTCGCTCGCTTTGGGCAACAGCCGCAGCGCCGCCCGCCCCAGGGTGCTCTTGCCGCAGCCCGATTCGCCTACCAGACCCAGCTTTTCACCCGGCGACAGGGTCAGCGATACGCGATCGACTGCGCGATCGGCCTGACCAGGGTAGGTGACCGAGAAACTTTCGAGAGTGAGAAGCGAGTCAGGCATGGGGTAGGGGTGGATGGGTAGGGAGTAAATAGTGGATCAGCGAGAGAAGTGCAGGCCCAGTTAAAGACTGTAAAGAGAGATCAAAAGTCTGAGTCAATGAGATTGCCCCCATCCAGCCACCCGCCTACTCACTCATCTACTCATCCACCCATCCACTCGCCCACCCATCTACCCATCCACTCACTGATCGACTCGTCGCATCAAATACGCCACCCCAAAATCCCCATTCGGGTGCTGCTCCAGCAGCTCAGCCAGCTCAAACACCCGCTGGGCAATCTCATTGCCCAGTTTGTCGATGGTGGCCTGCCGCTCGCGTTCGCCGTGTTCAAGCTCGCGCACCTGCCCCTGCCAGTCGGCAGAAAAAATATAGTCAATATGGGCCTGCAGGTCGAGCTGCCCCAGCATCTCCCACTCCCCCGCGTCGCACCAGACGCCGTTGCAGTTGGGGCAGCGCTCAACATAAAACGACCCCTGCTTGAGGGTAATGCGGCCCCGCACCAGGTAGCTGCGGCAGTCGGGGCAGAGGGCGGCCCGGTTGTCGAGGTCGGCGGGTTGAAAGGCGGTGCTCAGCGACAGGGGCAGCACCGCTACGCGGATGGGGGTATCGGGGTCAACCTGCGATCGCTGCCAGTTCGCATAGTCCTCCGGCGGAATCCAGGCTCCACCACAGCTTGAGCACGCTTTCACCGGCAGACCCGGTGCCAGCTGACTGTCTTGAAGGTCAATATGGCCTTCTTTAGGGCATTGAACCAACGTACCTACTCTCCACCGCGTTCTTTTACCAAGGTGTCCTATGAACCCTACTATTAAACCACTCGGGTAAACCACCTGGGCTGAGGCATCAGGTGGAGTTGGCGATCGCCTGCTCCAGAGCATCGCAAAAGCCCAGCAGCTGCTCCAGTTTCTCGATCAGCTGCCGCTGCCGCTGCTGCGTCGTACTCGACTGACGCGCCGCCTGCAAAAAGGCGACATCCATCGCCAGCAGCCGCAGGGTGCGGTTCATTTCGGTGAGGATGGGCTGGGCGCTGGCCAACTCGTTGCCCAGGGGCAAAATCTGGTGCTGAAAGTGCTGCTGAGCCAGCAAAAATTGCTCCTGAAGCTGACGATCGCTGGGGTTGGCCGAGCGCGCCAGGGTCTCCAGGGCTTGCAGCTGCGATCGCAGATTTGACAGGGCACTTATCATATAGGTATGTCCCCTATTAGGGCCGTAAGCGGAGCCTCTTGGCAGCGGTTGATCGCCACCAGAGACAAATTGCCGATTCCCCCTGGGGGGGACAAATGTTAAGGTTAATACATAACACTCCATCAACTTGAAGCTGGCTATATGCATTTATTGCGCCGTAGCCAGAAGAGGCAATTTCCTCAGGGTTATGGTGTAGGTTATCTCTATCTCATCAAGCTGCCCTCGGGCAGCAGCATCTCGCACTCTGGCAAAATACTTAGGCAGAACACCTGTACGAGTTTTGCCAAAGTTTCTAACTTTAATTCCTCTGTCTCAGCAATTATCTCTCCTTTGCTCAGGTGGCAAATCGTTCAATATAGCGATTACATTTTTTGATCCCTGTTCAACTTTGAATACAGTGTTCAAATAGTTGCCATTCAGCCTGGCAGTTCTTTAAGTTTAATCGTCTCCCTGAGAGGTCACTGGCACCTGTATGACTGCAACGGTTCATCCCCCTCTGCCCGACGACTGCACCCTGCCCGGTTGGCTCGAGACCTGCGTGCTAACCCACCACGACGACCCCCTGGATGACCTTGCCCACGACCCCGAAGACAAGTCAAACAATGTGCTGGTGTGCCAGGCGTTTGAGTTTGCCTACACGCTGCACAAAGGCCAGTATCGCGCCTCGGGCGAACCCTACATCTGTCACCCCATTGCCGTCGCCGGGCTGCTGCGCGACCTGGGTGGCGACAGCGCCATGATTGCCTCGGGCTTTCTCCACGACATTGTCGAAGATACCGACATCACCCCCGAAGAAATTGAGGCCCACTTTGGCGACGAGGTGCGGCGGCTGGTCGAGGGGGTAACCAAGCTTTCAAAGTTTAATTTTGAGAGCAAAACCGAGCGTCAGGCCGAAAACTTTCGCCGCATGTTCCTGGCCATGGCCCAGGATATTCGCGTCATTGTGGTCAAACTGGCCGATCGCCTCCACAACATGCGCACCCTGGAGCACCTCAGCGACGAGAAGCGCCGCCGCATTGCCCGCGAAACGATGGAGATCTTTGCGCCTTTGGCCAACCGCCTGGGGATCGGGCGCTTTAAGTGGGAACTCGAAGATCTCTCCTTTAAGTATCTAGAGCCCGACGCCTACCGGCAGATGCAGCGGCACATCACCGAAAAGCGGGCCGATCGCGAGGCGAGGCTGGTGCAGGTGGCCGAAACCCTGCGTCAGCGCATGCACCAGTCCGAGATTCAGGTGGTAGATGTCAGCAGTCGGCCCAAGCACCTGTACGGCATTTACCGCAAGATGGAGCGGCAGCAAAAAGATTTCAGCGAAATCTACGACATTGCCGCCATTCGCCTGATCGTGGGCACCAACGAAGAGTGCTACCGCGCCCTGGCCATTGTCCACGACGCCTTTCGTCCGGTGCCGGGCCGCTTCAAAGACTACATTGGCCTGCCCAAGCCCAACCGCTATCAGTCGCTGCACACGGTGGTGATTGGCCCCAAGGGCAAGCCCATCGAGGTGCAGATTCGCACCCTGGAAATGCACCACGTGGCCGAGTACGGCATCGCCGCCCACTGGAAGTACAAAGAAACAGGGGCTTCGGTCAACACCCGCATCAACGCCGACGACGAGAAATTCACCTGGCTCAGGCAGCTTTTAGAGTGGCAAAACGACCTCAAAGATGATGCTCAAGAATTTCTTGAGAACGTCAAGGGCAACCTCTTCGACGAAGATGTCTACGTGTTTACCCCCGATGGCGATGTGGTGCCTCTGAGCCGGGGGGCGACGTCGGTTGACTTTGCCTACCGCATTCACACCGAGGTGGGCAACCACTGCGCCGGGGCTAAGGTCAATGGCCGCATCGTCACCCTCGATACGCCGCTAGAAAACGGCGACATCGTTGAGATCATCACCCAAAAGAACAGTCACCCCAGCCTCGACTGGCTCAACTTTGTCGTTACCCCCAGCGCCCGCAACCGCATTCGTCAGTGGTATAAGCGATCGCACCGCGACGAAAATATCGCCCGAGGCCGCGACATGCTCGAAAAAGAGCTGGGCCGCAGCGGCTTCGATGCCCTGCTTAAGTCTGAACCGGCCCAGATGGCCGCCGAGCGCTGCAACTACCCAAGCGTCGATGACCTGCTGGCCGGGCTGGGCTACGGCGAAGTCACCCTCAACCTGTTTGTCAACCGCCTGCGGGAGGCGATCAAGACCAAGCAGCCCCTGGAGGTGCTATCGCCCGAGTCGTCGCTGCAAGATTCTGAGCAGTTTCTGGCCGGGGCCGTCACCAGCCCCCACCGCCACCGCCAGGCCCCCTCTAAAGACCCAATCTTGGGCATTGAGGGGCTGGTGCACCACATCGCAGGCTGCTGTAATCCGCTGCCCGGCGAGCCGATCATGGGCAGCGTGTCGCTGGGCAGCCGGGGTATCGCCATTCACCGCCAGGGCTGCCCCAACCTGGCCGACATTCCGGGCGATCGCATCATTCCGGTCAGCTGGAACTGCGGTGACCACAACGGCACGCGCCAGACCTACCCGGTGGAAGTACGCATTGAGGTAATCGACCGGGTGGGCGTCCTGAAAGACATTCTCTCGCACCTGTCAGACCTGCAAATCAACGTCCACAAAGCCCAGGTCAAAACCTTCCCCGGCCAAACCGCCGAAATCGACCTGGGCCTCGACGTCAAAGACCACGCCCACCTCGACCAAACCTTCGTGCAGATTCGCAAGATGACCGACGTGCTCAAAATTCGCCGCATGAGCCAGGGCGGCTGAGGCATGAGGAGAGTATTGTCTGAAATAATAGGAGTCGGCCTACACGACAACAGCACAGTAGCGCGGCACTATGGCGCAGACAACGGCTAATTCAATTCAACGAGTCGGCGTGATTGGCGGCGGTCAGCTGGCCTGGATGATGGGGCCAGCGGCGCAGAAGCTGGGCCTGGAGCTGGTGGTGCAAACCCCTGGCGAACGGGATCCTGCCGTTGCGATCGCTCACTCCACCGTGCTTGCCCCCGTTACCGACGTCGCCGCCACGGCGTCTCTGGCCGCCCAGTGCGACGTCATTACCTTTGAAAATGAATTCATCGATCGCGAGGGGCTACAGTCCCTGGCCGATCGCGGCACCATCTTTCGCCCCAGTCTGGACGTGCTGACCCTGGTGCTCGACAAGCGCCACCAGCGCGAGTTCTTTGCCCAGACTGGCCTGCCCAACCCCCGCTACAGCTGGTTAGATGGCGACGAACAAAACGCCGAACTCACCGCCAAAGCTGAGACTATCGGCTTTCCGCTGGTGATCAAAACCCGCCGCCTGGGCTACGACGGTTATGGCACCGCCATCGTCAAAGAGGCCTCCCAACTCGGCCCCACCTGGGACAGGTTCAACCACACCCCGGTGCTGCTAGAGGAGTTTGTGCCCTTTAAGCAAGAGCTGGCCATCATGGTGGCTCGGTCGGCCCGGGGTGAGATCGCGGTTTATCCTACGGTTGAAACCGAGCAGGTCGACCAAATCTGCCGCCGCGTCTTTGCCCCAGCCAGAGTTAGTGCCGGGGTAGCCAGCCGCATGGAGGGCATCGCCCGTACCCTGGTCGAGGCGCTACAGCTGGTTGGCATCGTCGGTATCGAGTGTTTTCTGACCCAAGACGATCGCATACTCATCAACGAGATCGCCCCCCGCACTCACAACTCGGGCCACTACACTCTCAATGCCTGCCAGACCTCTCAGTTTGAGCAGCAGCTGCGGGCAGTCAGCGATCGCCCCCTTGGCCCCACCACCCTCACCTGTCCCCAGGCCGTGATGGTCAACCTGCTGGGTCTAGCGGCAGACGAAACCACCCACCACCAGAGACTTGAGGCTCTCAAGCAGCTGCCCAACGCCACCCTCTACTGGTACACCAAAGGTATTCGCCCCGGTCGCAAGCTCGGCCACCTCACTCAACAGCTTAGCCCTGGAGACGACCCAACCGCCGCTGCCGCCGCGATCGAAGCCATCTGGTACAGCCCATAAGTCTTTGCGGCTGCGCTCCTGTGCGGCGGCATTAGCGAAGCGGCCCTAAGGGGGCACACCTCACTTACCCATCCACTCACTCACTCTTCATGCCCTACACCCTGGACCAGCTCAACGCCATGACCGAGGCCGAATTTGTGGCCGCGATCGGCCCCGCCTTTGAAGATACGCCCACTATCGCCGCCCAGGTCTGGCCCCAGCGCCCGTTTGCGTCGGTGGCCAACCTTCACCAGCATATGGTCAAAATCGTGCAGGCCATGACCACAGCAGATCAGCTGGCGCTGATCAGCGCTCACCCCGATTTAGGCACTCGGGTAGCCATGGCTGAAGCATCGGTGGCCGAACAAACCAAAGCTGGCCTCACCAACCTCAGCTCAGAGGAGTACCACCAGTTCCAAACCCTCAACCAACAGTACAAAAACAGGTTTGGCTTTCCCTTTATTCTGGCCGTGGCAAACCATACCAAAGCCTCAATCCTAGAAAGCTTTGCTCAAAGATTACGCAATTCCACGGAGGCTGAAATCGCGATCGCCCTGCAAGAAATTCAAAAGATCGCTCATTTGCGCCTAGAGGCTTGGATACTACCAGACACGCTCTCGCACCAGTAGAATGCCACACAAAAACTTTATAGAAACCCCTACCCCCCCGCCAGCTAGTTAAGTTTTCGCCATCTGGCCCCAAGCACATCCACCCTCGGCGAGCGGATATGATAGGTTTGCTTAGGGCTAATTGATGATATACCAATCAGCTTTATTTATTTGAAATACAAGAGAGGCCGCTTAAATAACCCTACCTCATATCCAATGTAGTCCGGTTTCAACAGTACAAATCCTACGTTGATCGCGAAAAATTTGTAGGCCGTTGCCCCACAGGCAAAGGCAACAAGACATTACCTTTATAAATTATAAATCGCCATTCCCAAGAATTTTTGAAACGGTGGATTATCAGTTATTTTATTTTTTAGGAGTTGAAGTTAACTATGAAGCTAGAGCCCTTGAAATATCCTGTCTATTTTCTAACTAAAGATGTCGATAGGTGGCAACATCTGTTTAACGCAGATTTCTCTACAATTGACCTCGACACCGAACTCAGAAAGGTAGCCAGCGGTAACGATATCTGGGGCGTTCAAACCTATCTTCAGCTCAAGTCCAGGGGGCTTAACGTTCATCTCGTATCTCGTCCAGTTCGAGGCCAGATCTGCATTGCTCCCTATCACTTCCTTTACATCAAAGACTTTGCCTTTCACAGCTATATGGTCGGTAGTCAGCTAGATTCCGCCCGTCCGGAAATCTGCGAACAGCGTACCGTGCTCAGCCCAGCCTGCCTCCATACGCAGGATGACTACTTCATTCCCCAATGGCCTCAGACCAATCTAATTCCGAGAGATCAGTCAAGGGGCACCAGGTTAGAGATTCTCGACTTTAAAGGAGATGTGCAGTACAACCTAGCCAAACCATTTCAGTCTCCCGAATTTTTGGCTAGCCTAGAAAAGCTAGGTATTCAGTTTGTTCACAGTTCCACTGATCCGGTCCAAAGGCTTATTGATTTTGCTGACTACTCTCGCAGCGATGCGGTTATTGCAGTCCGTAACATCACTAATACCGACCTTAAGCTAAAACCGCCCACTAAACTAATTAACGCTTGGCACGGCGGTTGCCCAGCTATCCTCGGTCCTGAGCCGAGTTTTCAGGCATTGCGACAGTCAGAGCTAGACTATTTTGAAGTACACAGCCCTGAGGATGCCATCGCCGCTCTGCAAAAGCTGAAGGAAATGCCCAATCTATACCAGGCGGTAGTAGAAAATGGCTTTATGAGGGCTCAAGAGTTCACCGCTGACCGCATATCTTCAAAGTGGCATGAGCTCTTACAAGGCCCTATTACCTGGGGTTACGAGCGCTGGCTGCGGCAATCGCTGATTGAAAAATCCGTTGGTCGTCCGCTTAAATTTGTGAGAAGGACTCTGGCTCACCGAGAAGCCATTAAAGACTATTTGCGCCAGCGAGACTTTGGTGAGCGTCTTTTTGCCGAGTAAAGGCTGTTTGCACAGATGCGGCCGGTGCAGCGGCGCTAGACGGTATCGCATAACCTAACTTCCGAGGGCAAGCTAGGCTCATTGGCCAGTCCCTAGGGTTGTCATCAATTACCTGCTGATGGCCCCATAATCAGTGTTTGCAGCTTTAGCCTGTTTTTTGAGTCGGGCGTAGCCGCGCTGATGGAATAAGGATTGTAGCCAAAATTGATGACACGCTCCAGCACACCGACAAATACCTTAGGAGCATTGCGCTGCGTAGGGCAATGCTCCTTCGCTTTAAAACGTGAAGGTTAGCTTCCTCCAGTGTGCATCGACCGACGCCATTGGCAAGTCCATTTCCCTTCTCCCACAGTCCAGTGGAGAAGCTGCTAGCTGGCATGCTTACCCAAGCCCTTCCCGGTATAACAGAGAGGCCTGAATATCAATTTTTACAACGTTTTCGGCGAAATATACATTTCTACGGTTGTAAAGATTCTCCTAATCAGGAGGCTGCTAGATAGAGAAGGTACTGTCCCTGTCGATCTAAGCCTATTTATCTATTCCTTCTTCAATTAGCTTGGGTAAACTATAAGAACTTTATAAGCTACCGAAAAATTACCTATTTTGATTAAGATTGGTTGAACACGTAAGTATGAGAATCGCGTACGAGGCTAAGGATGATATGTTACCGAGATGACCCCTTGCAATTTTTAGATTGAAGCTGCGGAATAGGATTAATAGCGCTAAGTCATACAGTTTCGTTTGATTTCAGTGATTTTTAGTGTATCCGTGCTTCCACAGAGTTTTTCTACAGTTGCAGGTAATTTGTCTCTGCCGGTAAGTTCCCCCATTTTCGCCCGGTCTAACTCGACTCTTGGTTTCTCGTTAATGAGGGGGCCAATGTCAAACTCTAGCCATTTTACGGCTGGGGCAACATGCTTTAGCCGTACATCTTGCCCCCACTTAGACACCAGAAGAGGACTATACAAATGACCGCAAAATCCTCAGCTAATTTTCATCTTTTGACAAGTACAAAAATCGATTTTGAGCACTTCGAAACCCGAGCTAGCCTTGGTAAAGGCCCCAGGCATGTGGTGCTACAGCTTAAAGACTGTCTGGATGCGCAAATTCACCAGCCAGATTTTGAAGATGATGGTGCGGTTGGAGTTTTGGACAAACTGCTTGCCAAAATTATCGGTCGTCCTCAGCAGTGGACCTTGGCAAGGCAGGTGCTTGCCCGAACTGGGCCAAACGACATTATTTACTGCTGTGGTGAAGATGCGGGGCTGCCGTTGGCCATTCTGGCATTACTCAAAAAAGCTCGTCCCCACTTAGTTATGAATGTAATGTGCCCTGAACGCTGGCGGCCTCGACTGCTGCTCAAGGGGTTGCAGCTTCATCGTCTCGTTCACACCTTTACGGTAAATACAGCCCTCAAGGCTGAGACGATGAGATCCATGCTCAAGCTATCTGAGGACCGTGTGCTGTGCCTGGCTGAGCAAACAGACAAGCAGTTCTTTTACCCTGCGCCTGGTGCCATTCAAAAAAATCGCCCTCTAATTGCCAGCGCGGGGTTAGAACAGCGAGACTATGTCACCCTGGCCAACGCATTGCAGAACTTAGACCTAGATGTGAAAGTCTGTGCTGTCTCGCCCAATGCTACCTCCAAAACCCGGTGCCGCGTTCCAGAGCGCTTACCTAAAAATATGGAGATGCGCTACTTTGACTGGGTCGAGTTGCGCGATCTATATCGCAGCGCAGACATAGCCGTGGTGAGCTTGATTGATAATACCTATTCCGCTGGGTTAACGGTTTTAATGGAAGCAATGGCCTGCTGTAGGCCTGTTGTAATCACCAAAACCGTCGGTTTGGCCACTGAAATGGTCAACAGGGGGCTTGTTTGGGGAGTAGAGCCCGATTCTCCCGATCAGATGAAGGCGACTGTCGAGTACATCTTGAGCCATCCTGAGGAAGCTAGCGCTAGGGCAGAGGCGGCCTATCAATACTTTTTAGAAAACCATACGAGTGAGTGTCACATTGAGCAGATAGTTCGATTGCTGCAGCGAGTGGCCAATAGCGTGACGGTAGATTTGCCTGTGGTCGCAGAAGCAAAGCCGGTTTAATCGTTTTTGTGCGCTTTAAGCACATGGTTTTCCAGGTGCATTGACCTGTTTGTTAAATGGTGCGCAGAGTGCGCAGGCGGTTAATGGCAGCGGCCAGTTCTAAGTCACGGAAACAAACCAGGTCGCCCACGGGCCACTCGGTCAAGCAGTCTAGCCCGTACTGGGCTACGTCGGCCATAACGGCGGCGATCGCCTCGGCGAGCGGGGTTGTGGCCGTCATGCGGTAGCGCTGGGCGTAGACGATCGCCGCTGCGATCGCCCGCACCTGACCAGATTCCACCAGCTGCTCCACCGCCGATAGGTCAATGGCCTCGGCACCAATCTGGAGCTGATCGACATCGCGCGTCCGCAGCTTAACGCCGTGACGGCCTTGGCTGGGGTCAATGCTGTCAGGCTGAATGATGCGGGGGGTAAGGCTGCCAAAGGACTGGCCGCCCTCGCGATCGCGCTCTGTCTTAAACTCCGCTGCAATGGCTTTAGCCCGCTCGGTGACGTCCTGGGGCACAAACTCGTCCATAGCAATCACGGTATTGGCCACGTCAAAGTAGTCGCCGCTGCCTCCCATTACCAGCACCGTGGAGAGGCCGCAGTCGGTGTAGAGCTGCTGCACCTTATCGATAAAGGGAGTAATGGGCTCGCGATCTTTGGCAATTAGGGCCTGCATGCGGCGATCGCGAATCATGAAGTTGGTCGCCGACGTATCTTCATCTACCAGCAGCGCCGTTGCTCCGGCCTCAATTGCCTCGACAATGTTGGCAGCCTGCGACGTGCTGCCGCTGGCGTTGGGCGTCGAAAATTTTTGGGTCGATTTGCCCTGGGGCAGGCTGCCGATAAAGGGCGAAATATCGACTCCCGCAATGCTGCGGCCATCCTCAGACCGCACTTTGACTGCGGCTGGATCGGTCACCACCTGGTGGCGTCCATCGCCCGGCACGTGGTTATACACCCCGGCCTCAATCGCGCGCAGCAGAGTCGATTTGCCGTGGTAGCCGCCCCCTACAACTAGCGTAATACCCTGGGGCACGCCCATCCCCGTGACCGTTCCGGCATGGGGGCAGGTAAGCGTCACCCGCAGCGAGTCGGGCGAGGTGAACGGCACCGCCTGATCTTGCAGAGGACGTTCGTCGATGCCGCTGCGACGGGGCAGAATGGCTCCATCGGCGATGAAGGCAACTAGGTTATGGGCAGGAAGCTGCGATCGCAGCGCCTCCGCGTCCTCAACCGTATTGATATGGTGCTCAAGGCTGGCCACATCCAGCGCTTTGTAAAGCAGCGTTTTGGCCACTAGAGCAGGGATGGAACCACACAACACCGCCGCCGCCTGCCGCCCCGCAATCCGCCGCCCAAAGGCCGGTAGGCCCACGGTAAAGCGGAGTTCTACGGCCTCTGCCGTCACCCTAGCCGCACTGCGATTGAGGACGGCCTGACTGGGCCGCACAATGCCAATCAGCCCGCTTTTTCCCGAGCCGGAGGTCCGCTGGTTGCCCTGGGCGGCCCGATAAAACTCACGGGTCAAAAAGTCTGCCAGGGCGATCGCCCGACAGGGGCCTTCCCACAGACTTTGAGAGAACCCCGCTACCGCCTGCGGCACCACCACCCGCACCCGACTTGGTGCCGCAAACGGGTCGCCCTGCACATGGTCAATGTGCAGAGTAAAGTCCTCAAAATCGTACTTCCCCTTGAGCGACTTGTAAGCCCCGTAGCCCTGGCCATCGAGCCGGTAAAGCTGGTCGTAGAGAACCTCTTGCGTAGCCATAGCGCAGCGTAAATTGTCTGTAACTCAAGTCCGGAACCCACTCAGAATAGCCAGAAATAGGGTCTGGTGGGCATTGCCCACCCTACTTTGCTGAACGGGACACCACCTCTCCCCGCATCCCCGCCCCCTTTCTCCCTATGAAAGACGCTAGCGCGTTGGCGAAGCCTGTCCACAGGACAAACGACTTCGCTCAGGGAACACCACCCATCCCCGCATCCCTCCATCTACCCATCTACCCATCCACTCACCCACTCACCCACTCACCCTCCCCCTCTCCCTTACCACCGCCACCGCCAGATCCATCGCCGCCACCATGCTGCTGGCATCGGCAATCCCCCGACCGGCAATATCAAACGCCGTGCCGTGGTCGGGCGAGGTGCGCACAAAGGGCAGCCCCACGGTAGTATTCACCGCCCGGTCAAAGGCCATCAGCTTGACCGGAATCAGCCCCTGGTCGTGATACAGGGCCAGGTAGGCGTCGTGGGCGGTCTCAGTAGCGCTCCCCTCGGTGCCAAACCAGGCCTGCCCAGGGCGCACCCACATCGTATCGGGGGGAATGGGGCCATCCAGTTGCACCTGGGGGTAGCGCTGGCGCTGGGACTCTAGCCAGGGAGTCAGCCAATCGACCTCTTCGCGGCCCAGCTGCCCGCCTTCGCCGCTGTGGGGGTTGAGGCCCGCTACGGCCAGGCGGGGCTGGCTGAGGCCAAAGTCTTGTTTCAGGCTGTGGATCAATAAATCGAGCTTTTGGGTCAGCAGTTCTGGCGTCAGAGCATTGGGCACCTGGCGCAGGGGAATGTGGGTAGTCGCCAGCAGGGCGCGCAGCCACCAGCCGGTGTGGGGCGACTGCGCGACAAAGGCCATACCAAAGCGATCGCACCCTGCCCCCTCCGCCAGCAGCTCAGTTTGACCGGGGTAGTGATGGCCCGCCGCTTTCCAGGCCGACTTGGCGATCGGCCCGGTGACGATCGCATCGTACTGGCCCGCTACGGCTCCCTGGATGGCGGCTTTGAGATAGGTAAAGCTAGCCGCCCCAGTGCCAGCGCTGGCCTGGCCAAAGGTCACTACCTCCAGGGACAAGGGCGGGGCAAGGTCGACCAGAGGTAGGGAATCTAGATCGGGGAGCGGCCCGCCGTAGGCCGACCGCTGGATTGCCTGGTGGGTTTGCTCAAGCAGCGATCGCGTGCCCAGGAGTGTAATGTCTGCGATCGCGGCCCAATCTTTTGCCCCCAGCGCCTTCAGCACGACCTCTGGCCCAATGCCAGCTGGGTCGCCCAGGGTAACGGCCAGGCGGGAACGCCCAGGAGGCTGAGGCAAAATCGAGGCGGTAGGGGTGGTCATAGGCGCAGGGGGTGATACCAAACTGGTCTAAAATGAGGGCGGCCAGGGGTTACGTCAACCGCTGGCGGGCTGGGCAACTGGCCCAATTACTATAGTGCTGTGGAAGGAGAGCGTATGGGCGGCGAAATTTTTAGTACGGCGGTCACAATCTTTACTCTTACCCTGGTGGGCCTGGGCATTGGGTTTCTAATGCTGCGGGTGCAGGGTGGTGAGGAGTAGTTTTCGCCTCGGTGGTGTATCCGGTGAAGCCATCTGATATTCTTAGAGGAAGTTAAACTTTTGTATCATTTCCCTCATGAAAGTATTGGTCGTTGGCGCTACTGGCACTCTTGGCAGGCAAATTGCCCGCCGTGCCTTGGATGAGGGGCACGAGGTTCGTTGCCTGGTCAGAAGCGCTCAACGAGCTGCTTTTCTGCGAGAGTGGGGAGTAGAACTGGTGCGGGGCAACCTCTGTCGGCCAGAAAGCCTACCCCCCGCTCTGGAGGGCGTTGACGCCGTCATCGATGCCTCTACGGCCCGGCCGTCGGAGTCGGTGATGGAGGTTGACTGGCAGGGCAAGGTCAACTTAATTAAGGCCGCCCGCGACGCCGGTATTCAGCGGTTCATCTTCTTTTCAATTCTTAACTCCGAAAAGTTTCCCCATGTGCCGCTGATGAACGTCAAGCGCTGCACTGAGAAATTTTTGACCGAGTCGGGGCTCAACTACACCATTCTCCAGCCCTGCGGCTTTTTGCAGGGCCTGATTGGCCAGTACGCCATCCCTATTCTCGAAAAGCAGCCGATCTGGGTGATGGGCGAGGCCGCCCCGATCGCCTACATGGATACCCAGGACATCGCTCGGTTCGCCGTCAAAGCGCTGTCGGTGCCCGAAACCGAGAACCGCAGCTTTCCGCTGGCGGGCACCCGCGCCTGGGGAGCCTACGAAATTATGCGCCTGTGCGAGCGCAAGTGCGGCCAGGAGGCCAGAGTTTCTCGCATTTCGCTAGACCTGCTGCGGGCCATTCGCAAGGTGGCGCAGTTCTTTCAATGGGGCTGGAATTTTGCCGATCGCCTCGCCTTTGTCGAGGTCATTGCCGGCAGTCAGCCCCTAGATGCCCCTATGGATGAGGTTTACCAGGTATTTGGCATTCCTAAAGAGGAAATCACCACCCTTGAAGACTACATGCAGGAGTACTTCAGCCGCATTATGAAGAAGCTGAAGGAACTGGACTACGACAGCAACAAAGCCAACAAGAAAAAGCTGCCGTTCTAGTCTGCCCTGTTCTGGTCTGCGCCTGAGGGTGAGTAGTTTGTTAGCAGGTTCAGCAGGCTGTGGTAGGCGGGTTTGGCCCGGTAATCTTGGTCAAATATTAGCGCTTCGCCCCAGCCCTCAAAGTGGCCGGGCACCCAGGAGTAGCGATCGCTGAAGCCCCAGGTGACAAACGTGTTGCAGTTTTCGGCTTCTAGGCAGGTTTGCAGCATGGCCTGGTAAATCTCGGCCTGCTGGTCAGCATCGCTGGAGTCAGAGGGCTGCTGAATCCGCACGTCCATTTCGGTAATTTGTGCCTGAAGACCCAGGTCAGCCAGTCGCGCCATGTTGGCGGCGACCTCCTGAGGGCTGGGGGCGGAATTGACCTGCACATGCATTTGCAGCCCCACCCCGTGAATGGGGACATCTTTGGCCCGCAGCGACTGCACCAGACTATAAATGGCGTCAGACTTAGCGTTTAGCCCTTCGCCGCCGTAGTCGTTATACATCAGCAGAGCGCCGGGGTCGGCCTCGTGGGCCCAGCGAAAGGCCATTTCGATGTAGTCGGGGCCAATGCCGCGCAGCCAAAAGGTGTCGCGCAGGCTGCTGTCGTCGGCGATCGCCTCATTCACCACATCCCAGGCCGCTATCTGGCCGCGATAGCGCCCGACGACGGTTTTGATGTGGTTTTCAAGTAGCGCCATCAGCTCAGCTCGGCTCCAGTCTTGCTGCTCTAGCCAGTCGGGCACCGCCCGGTGCCACACCAGGGTATGGCCTCTCACCGCCATCTGGTGATCGGCGGCAAAAGCCATCAGGCGGTCGGCCTGGCTAAAGTCAAACTGGTCGGGGCGGGGCTGCAGCCGATCCAGCTTCATGTCATTCTCGGCGGTGACCAGGTTAAACTCCTGGGCCAGTCGGCGGCGATACTGGCGATCGCGCCCCAGGGCTTTGAGATTGACGGCGGTGCCCACGTACAGGTCTTGCCCTCGCGCCAGGGAAGCCAGAGCCGGCCCCCGGCCTAAGCGCAGCCAGCGCGCCAGGGCACAGTGATGAGCTTGGGGAGCAGCTTCCTGACCCAGCAGGCCTGGCGCTGCGATCGCCAGGCCCCGGCCTAACCACAGCGCAAAGCAAACAAAGACCGCGAGAGCTATCAGCTTGGGGCGCAACATGGGGCAGATTTTCCCACGATGTAACAGCAATGGTCGGGATACCGCCAGCCAGGAGCAGGCGATCAAGCGTTAGGGTTATCCACATTCTGGTGCGGCTCTAGCAGCCCAGCTTCGCGCATGAGGCGCGGCCAGAGCAGCACAAAGAAGCCCATCCACACCCCGATCGGAACGGCGACCAGAGCTGTAAGCCAGAGACGATGGAGCAAGACCCAGCTACCGCCCACGATCGCCACCCCCGTCAGCACGATCGACCAGGGCTGACACCACCAGGGTTTGAGCTGCCAGGGGCTGGTGATGGGGGCAGGATCAGTCATAGGTTTACTCAGGTTTGGATCGACCTACTCGGATTGACAGCGATCGCACAGGCCCCGCACGGTCACCTCGTAGCCCTCAATCTGCCAGCGTGGGCTAAGGGTTTGCAGGTTGAGGCTCGACAGGGTTTCCCAGGGAATATCGGCGATCGCGCCGCAGCTTTGACAGCGAAAGTGGTGGTGGGGGCCAACGTTGGCATCGTAGCGGCAAACCCCTTCTTCGAGCAGCACCTCGCGCACTAAATTGACCTCGCGCAGCGCCTGCAGCGAGCTATACACCGTCGCCTGCGACGATGTGGGCGCATCCTGGTTGAGGTCATGCAAAATATCGTCGGCGGTGGGGTGGTCGCAGCGGCTCAGCAGGTTGGCATACACAGCAAAGCGCTGGGGAGTGACCCGCAGCCCCCGAGACTTGAGCATAGTAACGATTTGGTCGGCTTGGGACGACATTGCTGCCCGGCTCCGGCACTTGACACGACTGAAGTTCCAGCAGGAGTAAATCGCGGCTGGACATATCACAATAACCTACTGCTACCAGATTAGCATTCTCACTTAGGAATAAGCCAAGTTTGACAAAAGGTATGACTTTTAAGCTATTATGCTTATTGAACATTTCTTAACTTAGAATTATTCTGAGTTGAGCAGCGAAGGCTGGAAACGCAGTTAACTGTTGTAGAACTACGAAAGAGGTAATTTATGGTTGCTATGGTTGCTACTGGACGCGTACCCGACGTCGTCTTTAAGACCCGCGTGCGCGACGAGTCTGTGGGTGGGCCCAACCCCTACCGCTGGCAAGACACGACCACCAGCGATCTGTTTGCTGGCAAGAAAGTGGTAGTGTTCTCCCTGCCCGGCGCTTTCACCCCCACCTGCTCCTCCAACCACCTGCCCCGCTACGAAGAGCTGTACGAAGAGTTCAAGGCCCACGGTATTGACGCCATCATCTGCGTCTCTGTCAACGATGCGTTTGTGATGTTCCAGTGGGGCCAGAAGGTGGGCGCGAAGAACGTCTACCTGCTGCCCGACGGCAACGGCGAATTTACCCGCAAAATGGGCATGCTGGTTGACAAATCTAACCTGGGCTTTGGCATGCGCTCCTGGCGCTACTCCATGCTCGTCAACGACGGCAACATCGAAAAAATCTTTGTTGAGCCCGACTTCGGCGACAACTGCCCCATCGACCCCTTCGAAGTGTCTGATGCCGACACCATGATGGCCTACCTGAAAGGTACCGAGTCTGCTGGTGTTTCTGAGCCTCGTCTGGCCTTCGTGGGCTAATTGCCCTCTAGCTCACCCTGGGTGAGAGTTAGGCAAAGGGGGTTGCAACAATCCCCTTTGCCTTTTTAGATCCGGGGGTCAGACCGGCAGGATTTGCTGATATGCCAGCGTCTTCAACAATTCTCATCTCGATTTTTCTAAATCCTTTAGCCTAGAGATATGGCCTAGCTCATCTCTACGATTTAGGCGATCGCAGTCCTCTCCATCCATCACCGTTATGAAACTATCCCGTCAAAACCTGCATGAACGCACCGACCAGATTTATGACGCCATCGTTGTAGGCGGCGGTATGGGGGGGTTGTCGGCGGCTATTTACCTGGCTCGCTACGGGCTCAAGTGCCTGGTGATCGAAAAGGGCAAGGGGCGATCGCTGTGGATGCAGGAGGTGCGAAACGTGGTCGGTGTAGACCCCGATACCCCCGGTCGCAACATGCTCATCCACGGCGCTAAGCAGGCGGTAGAGTGGGGAGCCGACTACCTGCGTGGCTTCGTCGAAGATGTGGTTGACGAGGGCGACCATCTGGCGGTGCAGGTCAAAGTGGGTAAAGTCGACAGCATTTACCCCGTATTTCGCGCCAAATACTTGATCGCGGCCTCGGGCGTCATCGACGTGCTGCCCCAGCTTGACGACATGCAGAACGTCTACGACTATGCGGGCTATACCCTCCACGTCTGCATGATCTGCGACGGCTTCGACATGTGGGACCAAAAAGCCGTGCTGATTGCGGGCAAAGAGTCGCAGATCAACGCCGCCTTTGTGCTCGATTGGTTTACCCCCTACATTTCGGTGCTCACCCACGGTCTCTGCACCGTCGGCGACGAGATGCGGGCCAAGCTAGCCGACTACGGCTACCCCCTCTACGAAGCGCCGATCGCCAAGTTTTTGGGCGAAAACCACAAAATGAGCGGCGTAGAGCTGACCGATGGCACCGTCGTCGAGGCCACCACCGGCCTGATCAACATGGGGTCGATCTACCACAACCACTACCTCAAGGGCATTCCTAACCTGGAGTGGGATGGCGAGAACCTGGTCACCAACACCATGTGTCAAACCACCCACGATCGCATTTTTGCGATCGGCGACCTGAAGCAGGGCCTCAACCAGGTATCGGTGGCCGTGGCCGACGGCACCCTGGCCGCCACCCAGATCTGGCGCAATATTCGCCGCGCCAGCCCCCCCCGCAAGTGGGAAGAAAACCGAGCCAAGCAACTGGTGTCTTAGCCCGGTGTTTTAGATTACGGGCCTTGACCTTTACCCCGGCCCCTCTTCGACTAGGAGAGGGTTTTTTTATGCCGTTGGCAAAACCGGCACGGACCGGCAGATGGGGTGCAATGTTACACAACCTTAACGAGACAGTGCTGTAAACTCCGTTATTGCAGGTTTAGGAACAGCGCATGGAAGCAGTCAACGGCTACCTCAGAGCACTGGTAACGCCGCATTTGGCCAGTCGCGCTGTACGGGTGGCCCTGGTAATTGGCACGCTGCTTTTTGCCATCAACCACGGCGCGGCGCTGCGATCGCGCACCATGACCCAGGCGCGATGGATCTCAGCCGGGCTAACCTACCTGGTGCCCTACGCCGTCAGCATTCACGGACAGTTTATGGGCCGAGGCGGCAGCAAGGGGCTAGAACAGTAGCTAGGCCAGGGAGTTTCGCGGTCAAAGCGTTGGTTCGGCACTGCTCGATCGCGCGATCGCCCATGTCCAAGGTCTACAGGGCCTGCGGCAGCTCGTGCTCAGCGTCACGGCGGGCAACGTTGCAGCTAGCGCTCTCTACCAGTCGCGCGGGTTTGAGCTATTCGGTTTAGAGCGAGATTCCCTAGGTATCTGATATCCGTGAACCTCACACAACCTTTACTCAGAATCGCTGCATTTCCCCAACTTTTAGCAGGATTTTGCCTCCTCACCCCTGAAAATTAGTGAAATGCACGAGCGGGCCAACCTGCGAGCTGGCCCCTAACCTGAGAGGAGTGATGATGAATCTGAAATTTGCCCTGTTATCGGTTGTAGCGGTGGGTGCAATGGTCCCCGCAGCAGCCCAGGCCCAGCAGGTTCCCCCCTATTACGTGGGGGCTGGCATTCGAGCCGGGTTTAACGACAACACCTCGTTTGTAATTGATTCTAAAGCTCAAATTGTGGAGCTAGGGGACAGAACAACCCTGTCGGTGCGTCCGTCGCTGGTTTTTGACAACAGCACCGAACTGCGGCTGCCCATTTCGGTAGACTACGCCCTCGATCAAGGGCTTTACCCCTACGCCGGAGCCGGGGTGGCCTACAATGCCGACGGTCGCTCTACCGTTGACCCCATGATCACCGCCGGACTCGACTGGGGCATTACCCGCCGTGTGGTAATTGACGTCAACGGCAGCGTGCTGTTTAAGCCCGGCAACACCGACGCTGAAATTACGGCCACCGTCAACTACGCGTTTTAGGGCACAGGGTACAGGGTTTTAGGTGCAAGGTTTTAGGCCGTACCTGTACCCTAAACTCCGTACCTGGCACCTTTCCCCTTAGCTTGCAGCCATCTGAGGTTCTGCCGCCTGGCGGTGTCCCTCAGAGGTGCCCATCTGAATGAGTTCGACCTTGTAGCCATCGGGGTCTTGCACAAAGGCGATTACGGTCGAGCCGTGCTTCATCGGGCCGGGCTCGCGCACCACCTGGCCGCCCTGGGCTTTGATGCGATCGCAGGTGCCGTAGATATCGTCTACACCCAGCGCAATGTGGCCATAGGCATTGCCCAAATCGTAGGACTCCGTGCCCCAGTTGTAGGTCAGCTCCAGCACCGTGTGGTCAGCTTCATCGCCGTAGCCGACAAAGGCCAGGGTAAACTCGCCGCCGGGGTAGTCTTTTTTGCGCAGCAGCTGCATACCCAGCACGTCGCAGTAAAAGGCGAGGGAGCGATCGAGGTCGCCGACCCGCAGCATGGTGTGGAGTAGTCGCATGGTGAGTTTACCCTTGTAATTCATCTTTATTATTATGGCTACGACACCGCCAGGGGTGAAGGCTAGTGCTGCTGCGCGGCGTTCAAAATGCAAAGTGCAGCATGAAAAGGCCTGAGTATGTCAGCGTTTTCAACATTCTAAAACGGTGTGCTTAGCACTGCTTGACTGTACTAATCTTCGGCGGGCTGGCGTAGATTACCCAACGCCTGAGACAGCTCCAGCGGAAACAAAATTACCGTGTTAGACGGACTTGCCCCCAGCCCGTCGATGCTTTGCAGGGTGCGCAGTTCTAGGGCGATGGGGTTGGCCGCCATGATCTGGGCGGCGGCGGCAAGGCTCTGGGCCGCGAGGCGATCGCCATCTGCCTTGGTAATTGTGGCCCGCTTTTCCCGCTCCGCCGAGGCCTGGCGCGACATCATCCGCTTCAGGTCTTCGGGCAGCTCAATATCCTGCAGGCGAATGGAGTCGATGTGCATGCCCCAAGCCTGCACCTGGGCTTCGACAATGGTGCCAATCTGGGTTTGAATTTGCTCGCGCTCCGACAGCAGCTCATCCAGCGACAGGCCGCCCACCACGTCCCGCAGCGCCGCCTGGGCATACTGCGACACCGCAAAGCGAAAGTCCTGAATCGACGTCACCGCCTTCTGGGCATCGCTGACCTGAAAAAACAGGGCGCTGTCAATTTCGGCGGGCACGTTGTCCTGGGTAATCACCTTCTGGCGCGGAATATTGATAACCAGGGTGCGGGTGTCGATAAACTGCACCGACTCCAGCACCGGCACTACATACAGTAGCCCCGGCCCCCGCACATCCTGAATTTTGCCCAGCTGCAAAATCACCCCCCGCTCCCATTCGGCAGCCACCCGCACGCCACCAACCACCACGCCCCAGACCACCGCCACAACAACGCCAGCCGTTAGCCCAGCGGGGCGCTGACGGGGAGCCAGCCCCAAAAAGAGCAGGGCAAACAAGACCACCATCGGCACAAAAAACAGCACCTGCCGCACGCCGCGCCCCAGGGAAACATGGCCTTCAGCGGGTTTAGCATAGACTCGGTTAGGCTGCTCAGGAGAAGATGCAATCATGGCTGGGTCTGCCAGGGTAGATGCCGACTAAACTAGCTAAACCAAAACCCATTGGCGGGTTGCGTCACGGTTTTGTGTGCAACCGTAATATTTGATCACGACGCTTGCCCAGCGCTGGTATTCGGCAGGAATGACAGATGTAGGGTGCATTAGCGGCCTGTAAACCGTCGCAACGCCTTCCAAACGCTGCTCTTACCGCAATGCACCGCTTTCGGCATCGAGCGTTTCGCTGGAGGCAAACGGTGCGTTCCGGCTCGTGAGTGCTTTGCACTATCGCGGGGTTGGCCGGAGGCCGGGAACACACCCTACGGCATTAAGCCTACTTGCGCCAAGCAACGCCGTTTAATCTACCCGCGCACTCGAGAGCTTGATCAAACTTGCGGTACAGTTCAGTTCTCCCGTGCAGACCGGCTCTGGAAACGAAAAGTGCTCCAGCACCTGGGGATGAATTTCGCCAAATTCTCCCACCGGCTGCCCGTCGGCGAGCACCGTAGCGGCGCGGCCAGCAATGTAGTAGGGCGCGTTGCACTCCGCCAGGTCGTAGCTGACGCCCAGCGCCTTGAGCATGGTCTGCATGTAGGCTTTGGCCGTGGTAAACGAGGCGCGGGCATCGAGGCTGGCAAAACCCCAGCACTGGCTTTCGTGAATATCGCCGCCTGTTGCAAACCGCAGCACTTCTCCAGTTTCGTAGATGTTAATGGGTTTGGGGGCGCTGATATTGCGGGCCAAAACATCGAGCAGCCCCGCCTGTAGGGTGGGGCGAGTGGCGCTGTAGGTACGGCTTTTGGCGTTGCCGGTCTGCAAGTACGGGGTCGCAAACAGATCGAGACTGTCGGGGTCGGTGAGCACGTAGCTCTTAACTTCGGTCAGCTTCATGCGCTGGGCCAAATCGCCCACCTTAAACATGACCTGGCGCAGTGGGTCGGCCTCCCCCAGATGAAACTTGACCGCCAGCGGTTCGGCCTGCAGGGTGGCAATACCCAGGGCCACCAGCAAATCGCCCGCGATATCGACCTGGCTAAAAATGTCGGTGCGGTAGGTGGGCACATGCACCACATCGGTACCGCTGACGTCTAAATCCATGCGAGACAGCACGTTCCCCAGGCTGCTTTTGGGAATGGCGGTACCCATAATTTCGTTCAGGTACTTGGCTGAAAACGGTACTGCGCGACGGGCAAGGCTGGGGGAAACGAAGGTGCCCTGGGGGGTGACAATCTCGACCGTTTGTACCTCAGCCCCAGTATCTAAGAAGTTGTGGGCCAGAATATTGGCGGTCTCCAGCACCGTTTGCGGCAGAATGCCCGTGACATCGATGAATAGGTTGCGGGTGCTGGCCGTTACCTCGCCCACCCCGGCCCCGTTGACAATCGGCGGCATGGAGAGCACGGTGCCAGCGGCATCGCGCAGGACGGGGGCGTGGTGGTTTGCCTTGAGCGTGTGGGCGTAGAGTTTGCCCGCCGGGTGGGTATGCAAAATTTGCCGGGCGGTCATGGGCTGGGGGCTGTGCAGGGGCACAAAGGTCAGCTCGTCGAGCGATTCGGCACCGTAGGTCACGTCACCGCTGATCTGGTCGAGGTCGTAGACACCGATCGCAATCTTTTTGCGCTGACGACCAAAGGTTTGGGTCACCTTTTCCTGAAACTGCACCAGCACCTCCAGCCCGCCATCCTGCAGGTCGGCCCCGCGCACCACCAGGGCGGCAATGTGGGGGCGCAGGGGCAGCACCTCGGACTGCACAGTAACCTTACGTCCCGAGGGGGCAAGCTGATCGGGCACGGTGCGGGCCAGGCCGTTGTAGATGTTAATGGCGCGGGTAAACCCTTCTGCTGCCAGTAGATCGGGCCGCTCGGCGGTCACCTCGACCTCCAGGGTTTGCTCACCCAGGGTGGCGTTGAGGCCGTAGTCAAAGGCCTGCTGTTCGAGCTGCTGGGGGTCGGTGGCGGTGAGGCGCTGCAGGTAGGCGAGGGGGAAGGTGACGGTGGGCATAGGGTTGGGGGTGAGCTGACCATTCCCTAGGTTATCGGTTCTTGCGGACGGAAGGGCACAACAAAAATACCCTGCCCGGCGGCCTTCTCAATTTGAGGGGCTGCAAAGCAGGGTAAATTGCAAAGCTAGGTCACGGATGAAGCTGACTTTTTCTGCATAGGGTCAGCATGACAAACGGATGCTGTGACGAAAGTAATGCTACTACTTTTTAGAAACCAGCTCTTTGTCGCGCTGGCCGCTGCCTTCAAGCGCTTCACCTTCGATGAAGGAGCGCAACATCCAGGCCATTTCTTCGTGCTCTTCCATCAGGCCGGTCAAGAAGTCTGAAGTACCCTCATCGTGGAATTCTTCAGAGGTTTGATCGACAAATTCGCGCAGGTTACGAATAATTTGCTCGTGGTCAATAACCAGGCGCTTGACCATTTCGTTGGCGTTGGGCAGATCGCCGGGGTGCTCTTTGATAGTGGCATTCTTAAGGAAGCTGTCGGCGGTGCCCAAGGGGTAGCCATTCAGCGCTCGAACGCGCTCAGCGACGGCGTCGATGTTGGTGGTCAGGGCTTCGTACTGCTCTTCCCACAGCTCGTGTAGAGTGCGAAACTGAGGGCCAACCACATCCCAGTGGTACTTTTTCGTCTTGATCAACAGCAGGTAGGCATCGGCCAAAACTTTGTTGAGGAGTTCAACAACGCCCTGGCGCTGCTGCTCAGATAGACCAATGTTAATGCTCATAAATTTGGTTCTCTTTTGTATTGTGACTGCGTTCTAGTTGATCTAACCGCAGTAACTCGAGAATCTCATCTACCCTCTGTGGGAAACCGCGCTACAACAGTCTCTTCCCTCTGGTTGTTTTCAGGCTGTAAGTCTCCCGTGGGTTAGATGTTTAGGGGGGCTGTTAGTAATAGTTTGGAGAGCAGACGTGATCGAAAGTGACTCTGCATATGGCTAGTTCATCTCCGCTGACCGGCGTGATTTTGGTAGATTGTGCGCGAGCCAATGCCAGCGAGGGGCTGGCGATCGCAGCCGAGCGGTGTGGCTATGGCAACGACACGGCAAAATTTCAGACGGCGCTGAAGTCGGCCTGTAGCGAGATGAATGTAGAGATCGAGGGCCTTTCTGACCTAGAGGACGACGAGCCCGCTGCGGTGCGGGCCGAACGGGGCATGGAAGTGGCACCCGACACGCCCAGCGATCTATAAGCAAAAACCAGAACCCCAAGTGATCCTGATGGCCGCCTATCGATTGATAGGCGGCCATCAGGACTGTAGCCTAGGCCTTGGACACAATGTGCCGCTGGGTGAGGCGATCGAGCTGCTTCACCAGCAGGCTGAGGAAGAGGCCCACATCGGTGACCACCCCGGTTGACTCTAGCGAGCCGCGATCGGCCAGCTTGGTGACCACAGCGGGGTTGATGTCAACGCAGACCATTTTCACCCCCGCCGGGGTCATGTTGCCGACGCCGATCGCGTGCAGCATGGTCGAGAGCATCAAGATCAGGTCGCAGCCTTCGATCAGGCGGGCGTAGTCGGCCTGGGCTTCGATCAGGTTCATCTTGGTGTCGGGTAGGGGGCCATCATCGCGAATGGAGCCGGCCAGGGAGAAGGGCACGTTGTTCTTAACGCATTCGTAGAGCACGCCGCGCGTCAGTACGCCCTGTTCGACGGCGTTGGCAATGCTGCCGCAGCGGCGAATGCTGTTAATCGCCCGCAGGTGGTGGCGGTGGCCGCCGCGCACCGAGGTGCCCTGCTTCATATCGACGCCGAGGGAGGTGCCGAGCATGGCCTGCTCGATGTCGTGGACGGCGATCGCATTGCCCCCCAGCAGCGCCTGCACGTAGCCCTCGCGAATCAGTCGACCCAGGTGATCGCCGCCGCCGGTATGAATCACCACCGGGCCAGCGACCACGGCCACTTTACCGCCCTGGTCGCGCAGACGGCGCAGATCCCACGCCACCTGCTCCACAATCAGCTCCACCCGGCGCTCGCTCGAAACGCCGGAGCCCATAAAGCTAAATTCTTCGGCGGTGGCGGTGGCGGCGGCACGACTGCGGTCTTTGGTACTGCGCACGCTGCGAATGCCGTCGTAGCCGACGATCACCTGGTCGCCCACGGCCAGGTCGCGCAGCAGCTTGCAGATGGCGACTGGCTCGGTTTGTGAGACCACAATCACGCCATCCATGCGCTGGCCCTGCACCCGCACCCACTGGCCCCGCACCCGCACCTCGGTGGGGTAGATGGTCGAGCTGTAGAAGTCGTCGGGGGCGACGCCCGCCTGGGTAATGGTGACCAGCCGGGCATCCTGCTGGTCTTCGGGCAGCGCCACCGCGCCCAGGTCGATCAGCTGGGCCATGATCTCGTCCATCACCTCGCGATCGGGGGCTGAAACCCGAATTTCGGCGGAGGAGGTGCTCTGGCGCTGCTCGCCCAGATCAAAGTTCAGCACCTGGAAGCTGCCGCCCCCTTCCATAATCAGATCTAGAGCCCGGCTGACCAGGCCCGAGTCGAGCAGGTGGCCGGTCATGGTGACGGTGCGCGCTAGCAGACCGCCTTCGCGAGCCGGTTCGGGATGCAGCGGCTCAGTCACGCGCAGGGTGAGACACTTGGCCGCGCCCCCAGCCTTAAGGAACTCGGTCAGCGGCGTCTCAACTACCTCAAAGCCCGCCTCGGCCAGCCGCGCTTTTAGCTCATCGCTGGCCTGGTTCATGATCACAATGCGATCGATATTGACCGCGTTGCAGGCGAAGTTGATCGCGTCGGGCTCGTCGATGGCGATCCGCTTTTCGGGCGGCACCCGCATCTCGATCAGACGGTTGGAGTAGGCGTCGAAGGCGGGGGGATAGTAGAGCAGGTAGCCGCCGGTCAGCGGGCAAAAGCAGGTGTCGAGGTGGTAAAAGCGCTCATCCATCAGGTGCAGCGATAGCACCTCAATGTTGAGCCACTGGGCTACCAGCCCGTGGGAGTCAAGCTCGGTGCGAAAGCCGTAGCCCGCCCACAGCCAGCGTCCCTCGCGATCGAGCAGGGCGTCGCCAGCCCCCTCAAAGGGCAGCTCGGGGGGCAGGGTAAACACCTGGTGCCCCTGAGCCTCAAACCATTCCTTAAAGAAGGGCTCTTCGCCCTGGCGCTCGGGGTGCAAAAAGCGGCTCAGCACCACCTGGTTGCCCAAGATCAGGCCAGCGTTGGCGGTGAACACCATATCGGGCCAGCCCTGCTGGGGCTTGACCAGGTCGACATCGGCGCGATCGGCAATGATCTGGTAGAGGCTTTGCCACTGCTCCTGGGCCGTTTCGAGTGACGAGCGGTGAATATTGCCCTCCATCCAGGGGTTGATCACATAGTCCACCTCGTAGTGGTGGGGGGCGCACATGAGAAAGCGAATGGCGGAGGTCATAGGAAGAATGCTGATGCTAGGGGACTGAATCGAGCAGGCGGGCTAAGGCAGCGCTGGCTATTTACCCTGGGGCACTCAACAAGTAGCGCCACAGTAAATAGCGCTTAAACAAACAGCGTTGAGGGCCAACACACTATTTTAGGCCCTCAACGCTGTGAGTTGATTCAGTTGTCAGGAGTTCTGGAGATTAAGCGGCGATTGACCTCTGGCCATCCCTAAGGCGCGCTACGGCTACTCTTCAGCAGGCAATTCGGTAAAGAAGTGGGCCTCGGTGAGGCGATTGTTGGTCAGAATGGCGCTAGTTAAACTGCCGTGGCGCAGGCGACGGGCGGTCACCAGCTGAGCGTCATCCGATGCCGCCGAGGGATCAAAAAAATCACCGTCAAGGGACGCCGCCCGAGCCGATACTCTAACCGGCACTAGGGCAGATTGGGTAACCAAGTCTGCGGCTTCAGCCTGGTTTCCTGACGAGTCGAACCCCACCGCTAGCATAAAAACCGCCAGGCCAATTAGCAGAGCCAGGCGAATATCGATGACCTGAATGACCTGGACGGCAACGTCTTGCACAGCAGACCAAAACGCTGGGGATGACTCGGTATCGTTACGCAAGGCTAGAACTCCTCATAGCACTACTGACCCAGTTCAGAAGATTCGCCAGGTCAGCCAACTGCCTATCTGCCAAATCTCTGAGAATTCCACCGAGGCGCTTGTGGCAGCTAGAACAGTATCTATAGGCGCAGCTCAATGGTTTTGCTTAGATATGTTATACACATAACGTCACAAAGTCACAAGTTGTTACGTTGGACCTGAGCGCCTCAGACATCTCAGGAAAAACGCCCAAACGGTTGTGAGGTCAGGAGTTGCGGCTTTCCCTAAAAATACTCTATGAACTTTTTTTGATCATAGATTTTCCTCAATAACTGAGCCGCCAAGACTATCCCCAGCGCTGTCCGGTGAGATAGCAAGCAGCCTCTGTTAACCGCTGGAGAGAGGTTCTAGCCACAGCGAGAAGATCCAGGTGCCGTCGCTGAGTTCGCTCCAGTTGCCCGAGGTGCGCCCCGTAACATTAACGATTGAGCCGTTGGGTACGCTTCTGGCGACGCCAAACTCGGTACCGGGACCGTTGAACACTGAGGTTGAGTCGCCGTCGGTAACGACACGTCTCTGGCCGCTGCTAGCGGGTGGGTCGGTAGGATCGGGGCTGGGATTAGGGCTGGGATTGGGTGAAGGCAGCGGTGTCGGAGTCGTTGCCCGGTAGAGGGCTTGCCAGGTGGCCCCATCGACGATGCCGGTTACGGGCAGACCGTTGACCCGCTGAAACTCGCGCACGGCGGCCTGAGTCGTTTCATCGTAGATGCCGTTGGCAATGAAGTTGGGCGGCAAAAAGCCGGTCTGGCGCAGCAGCCGCTGGAGTTCTATAACGTCGGCTGTGGGGCTGGGGTTGTCGGGTTGAGGGGTGGTCGGGGCCGGGTCATTGCGAATGGGGCCACTGTAACGAAGGTGAGTGCTATCGACCCAGTTGCCGCTGGTTAGCTGCGCCCAGCCCACATTAAATCGCCCCGTCAGCGGAATGCGGCTGCCGTTGGTAAACTGCCCTACCACCGGGTACTCACGGCCGGGGCCGGAGCGAATGTTGAGGGCAAAGTTTTGCGGTGTGACTACCGTGGCCAGATTGCGATCGCCGGGCGCGGGCGGGGGCACTGTTCCTACGGGGGAGGCGCTGACTAAGTTACCCGCTACCCAGGTGGCATCGACCAGCTGTACCCAGCCGTTGCGGCGCACCCCCGACACCTGCAGGGCGCTGCCTCGAAGCGCTTTGCGGTAGACGCCGTTGTTGGTGCCAGGCCCCCAGCGCACGTTGAGGGCATACCCCTCGGGTGTCGCCACGTAGATAGTGCTGCCCCAGCTATGGCTGTTGGCCAGCGCCGGAGTCGCCATTAGAGCACTGCTCAGCGCGATCGCCCCCGCGGTCATAGTCACAGCGCGCGGCAGCCGCAACCCTTCACCCGACTGAGAAGCCGCTGGCTGGATTGGGCTAGGGGTGCTGTGTGGGCCAGTTTCCCAAACTAGCCACAGCAGGTTTTGAGCCAGGCTATCCATAGGTCAACGGGGATGGCAGAAAGAATTTGGCAAAACCACCTCAATCATATCGGTTTTTGCCGAATACTCGCGGATTATTGCCAAAAGACGGCGTGCTAGCCGCACTGGAAACCAAACCTGCCGCTAGAGCGGCAGTGGGTTGGGCGATCGCCTCGCCTCACGCGCTGAGCTAAGCCGCTGCCACAGGCGGCACAATCAGCAGCGTCAGCCCGTAGCGGCCCACCACCGTGACCCAGCTCGACGGGGCTAGGGCAGTACCGGCGGCATCGATAACGCCTTCGTAGATGCGAGCCGGCCAGTAGGTGCCCTGGTAATAAACCCGGCCCTCAAGCTGAGCGGTGATGGGGCAATCTACCCGGGCGGTTTTGGGGGTGTCAAAGAGTTCCAGGGTGTGGGTCAGATTCATCGCTATCCTCCCGAGGTTTTGAATAAAGGGTTGAGTGCTTACTCGTAAGTGATGGTTGGGTACTGCCTGTGACAGTCCAGGTGGCGTAGCGGTGCTCCGGGGTCGGCGGTCCTGCCCAGCTCCTAGAACCAAGGCTGGGACTGGGGTTGCGCTCTGCGTCGCGAGCGGAAGCGCTAAACCAGGACTGCTCTAAACCAGTAATGAAGGACGATAGAGGGTACAGTGCTGGCCCAACGTCAGCCCTATGACAGATATTGAATCGTTCGGCGCGGCGGCTCAATTGGAGACGGCAGTCGCTACCATGCCCCCGCAGCGTTTATCAGTAGAAACTACCAAAATCTGAGCGGGTTTTTAGCTGTGCAAAGCTGATAAGGTCAAATGAATTCGTGGCGATCTCTAGTTATTTATGGTATAAATAACTAAAACTAGTCGTACCTGTTATGACCTATCCCGCGCTCCTAGCCGCTCCTGAAGACTACGGTTTGCTGACCGATCTGTACCAGCTCACGATGGCCAGCTGCTACGCGGGGGAGGGCATGGCCGATCGCCCGGCCAGTTTTGAGCTGTTTACTCGCCGCCAGCCCAGCGGTTACGGCTACCTGATTGCCGTGGGGCTGGCTCAGGCGATCGACTACCTGACCCATCTGCGGTTTTCAGAGCCGCAGCTAGAGGCCCTGCGGCAAACGGGGCTGTTTGACCATGCCCCAGCGGAATTTTGGCAGCGGCTCAGCCAGGGCGGCTTTAGCGGTGACCTGTGGGCGGTACCCGAAGGGACGGCGGTCTTTGCCAACCAGCCGCTGCTGCGGGTAGAGGCTCCCCTGTGGCAGGCCCAGCTGGCCGAAACTTACCTACTCAACACCCTCAACTATCAGACCCTGGTAGCTACCCGCGCCGCTCGGCTGCGGGATGTGGCTGGGCCAGCGACCAAACTGCTGGAGTTTGGCACCCGCCGTGCCTTCAGCCCTCAGGGGGCGCTCTGGGGCGCACGGGCGGCCCTGGCGGCAGGGCTAGATGAAACCTCTAATGTGCTGGCGGCGCTGGAGCTGGGGCGGCAGCCAGCGGGCACCATGGCCCATGCCCTGGTGATGGTTTTTGCCGCTCTGGAGGGTCACGAAGACGACGCCTTCAGGGCTTTTCAGCGCTACTTTCCGGGGTCTGCCCTGCTGATCGATACCTACGATACGGTGGCGGCGGCAGAGCGGCTGGCGGCTCAGGTTCCCCCCGTAGCGGCGGTGCGGCTCGATTCAGGCGACCTGGTGGAGCTGTCGAAAGCGGTGCGATCGCATCTGCCTCAGGCTAAAATCTTTGCCAGCGGCGACCTGGACGAGTACGAAATTGCGCGGCTGCAGCGGGCGGGGGCCGCGATCGACGGCTACGGTTTGGGCACCAAGCTGGTCACCGGCGACCCGGTCAACGGCGTGTATAAGCTGGTCGAGATCGACGGTATAGCGGTGATGAAAGAATCGAGCCACAAGGCCACCCTGCCCGGACGCAAGCAAATTTTTCGGCGCTACGACGGCGGGCAGGCGGTCGGCGATCGCCTTGGCCTGATCGACGAGGCAGCCGCCCCCGGCGAACAGCCCCTGCTACAGCTGGTGGTAAAGCAGGGCCAGCCCCTGCAGGGGTTAGAATCGCTGGATGCGATCGCCGCCCGCACCGCAGCCTCGGTGGCCAGCCTGCCCCCGTCTGTGCGGCAGCTAGAGCATCCGGCCCCCTACCCCGTGGCGCTGTCCGCTGCGCTGGAGGATCTGGCGGCGCGCACCCGTCGCCGTCCGGCACCGCTACCCCAGCGCTGAGATGGCTCCCCTGACCTCGCCTGACCTAACCGCCCGCTGCCCTATGGATTGTCCTGAGACGCTTCGTATTGCCCTGTTTGGCACCAGTGCCGACCCGCCCCACCGGGGTCACGCCGCCATTTTGACCTGGCTGGCCACTCAGTTTGACCACGTGGCCGTGTGGACGGCGAACAATCCCTTCAAGGCCCACCAGACCGACTTGGGCGATCGCTTTCGCATGCTCGAACTGCTGATTGCCGAGCTAGACACGCCCTCCCGCCGGGTGCAGGTCCATCCCGAACTGAGCCACATGCGCACCGTTGTCACCCTGGAGCGAGCCCGACAAATTTGGCCCAGTGCCCAGTTTTCTCTGGTTGTTGGGGCCGATCTAGTCGAGCAGTTGCCCACCTGGCATAGGGCCGACGAGATCTTCGCGGCGGTCGATATTCTGGTGATTCCTCGCCCAGGCTATAACCTCACTGAGGCGGAGTTGGCCGATCTGCGGCAGCACACCAGGGTTACCGTAGCGGCTATGCCTGCGATCGATGTGTCGTCGTCCCGCTACCGGCAGTGCGACGATGCCCCTGCCCCCGCTAGCGCCCCCAAGCTCACCCCAGCGGTGCAGGCCTACATTGCTCAACACCACCTCTACCCATGTCCGCAAAACTCCACCGCACCTCTGACCACTCCCTAAGCCCAGTGCCCCTGGCCGACTTCAAGGTGGGGGTCGACAACGTCATTTTTTCGGTCGATACCCAGCAGAATCGGCTGCTGGTGCTGGTGGTCATGCGCCCTGACCCACCCTTTGCGGGCTACTGGAGCCTGCCCGGCACCCTGGTGCGCCAGGGCGAATCGCTAGAAGACGCCGCCTACCGCGTGCTGGCCGAAAAAATTCGGGTTAACACCCTGTATCTGGAGCAGCTCTACACCTTCGGCGGCCCCGATCGCGACCCTCGCGAGTCGCCCACCGCCTTTGACGTGCGCTACCTCTCCGTCAGCCACTTTGCCCTGGTGCGCTTCGAGGATGCCGAGCTAATTGCCGACGGCGTCAGCGGCATTGCCTGGTATCCGCTGGCCCAGGTGCCTCAGCTGGCCTTCGACCACAACGAAATTTTGGCCTACGGCTATCGCCGCCTGCGCAACAAGCTGGAGTACAGCCCGATCGCCTTCGACGTGCTGCCCGAGGTTTTTACCCTGGGCGACCTCTACCAGCTCTACGTCACCGTGCTGGGGGAAGGCTTCTCTGACTATTCCAACTTTCGCGCCCGGCTGCTAAAGCTGGGCTTTTTGCAGGATACCGGCCACAAAGCCTCGCGCGGGGCTGGCCGACCCGCCAGTTTATACCGATTTGATGCTGCTGCGTTTGAACCCTGCAAAGACAAACCGATGGTGTTTATCTAGCTAGAGCCCTGATTACTGCCCTAGAATAGTGTCATTTTTTGAATCATGAAAAGTAAAGCCCCACGAAATCGAACTCTTTGCCTCAGTGATGCGGAGCAAAAATCACTATTGAAGAAAATAATTAGCTTGAATCAAAAAAACAAGCTAGAGGAAGTCATAAATCGAACAATCTGCCAAGATATATTTGATGCATCTTTATATCTTCCTGAGAATTTTGTGGATCTGATGATTGTCGATCCGCCATACAATCTTCAGAAAAATTTTAATGGGAAAACATTTAATCGCCTAGACGATGATGACTACAATGCTTGGGTTGACGCCTGGATATCGAGGATAAAAAGCGTTCTAAAGGAAGATGCATCTTTATATTTTTGCGCCGATTGGGCTACATCAGTTGCTATGTATCCAGTTTTGAAGAAGCACTTTAAAGTTAGAAATCGAATCACGTGGGAGAGAGAAAAAGGCCGTGGGGCTAAATCCAATTGGAAAAATTCCTGCGAAGATATTTGGTTCTGCACAGTTTCAGACGATTACTACTTCAACGTTGAGGCTGTTAAATTGAAACGGAAGGTTATTGCTCCTTATAGAACTGAAGAAGGAAAGCCAAAAGACTGGGAGGACAAGGGTTCCGAGAGGTTTCGGCTTACCCATCCTTCTAACATTTGGACAGATATCACTATTCCCTTCTGGTCCATGCCAGAGAATACAGATCATCCAACTCAAAAGCCGGAAAAGCTTATTGCCAAACTGATTTTGGCAAGCTCCAAAGAAAATGACGTAGTATTCGATCCTTTTTTGGGCAGCGGCACTACCTCAGTGGTGGCCAAAAAACTGAATAGACAATTTTTGGGTATTGAGGTAGAACCGGAATACTGTTGCCTGGCAGAAAAACGCTTGGCTTTAGCAGATCTAGACTCTAGTATTCAAGGCTATTCCGATGGAGTTTTCTGGGAACGCAATACTCTCTCGGAGCAAGCCAAAAAGAAAAATCATCCGCCTCAGACTCCTGAAGATCTTGCACTACTCGAAAAGCAGATGACTCTGTTGTAAAACTATGAATCCATCTTTTTACTATGATGGCCACTATCTGAATGTGGCTAATCAGGTTAAAGCATATTTGAATGACCAGGCCGATTTTCTCTCGGCAGGAACTGTCAGAAGCACTAGGGCAGCAGGAGATGCACTCGAAGGAATGGTGGCCAATGTTTTCGACACCTTTCTGCAAGATTCTTGCAAAGAGTATTCTAAGGAGTTTGCAAGAAGAGCCATGGCAGACTTGGCTTTTCTTGATTCAGAAGATTTTTACACCGTTGTTGATGTTAAGACTCACAGGGCAGACACGGAATTTAATATGCCTAATCTTACCTCTGTCGAAAGAATATCTAGATTCTATGAAAGTGAAAAGAATGTATTTTCTCTATTAATGATTAAATACGGCGTCGAAAACCTCAAGGTGACTGTCACAGACGTTACATTTGCACCTATAGAATTTCTGGATTGGAGTTGCCTTACACTTGGCGCTCTTGGCTGGGGGCAGATACAAATAAAAAATTCTAATAACATTCAGATTAATCATGGATATTCTCGAAAGGCCTGGATGCTTCGACTCTGCAATCTGCTGACAGACACATTCTATCCTAGAGAGATTTTAAAAATTGAAGAGCGTATAGCTCGGTTCGAAGAGATCAGGCAGTTTTGGATTAGTAAGCCAGACTAAATGATTTTAATACCTAGTTTTTTATGAAAAAACAGACTGAACAAATAAGTGGTTAAGAGTAAACTTTTCTTTCCTAAGCCCTATGAAATTTGCGATCGCCCAGCTTAACCCCACCATTGGTGACCTGACCCACAACGCTAAGCAGGTGCTCGAGGCCGCCCGCCAGGCCGATCGCCTGGGGGCTCAGGTGCTGGTCACGACCGAGCTGGTGCTGTGCGGCTACCCGCCCCGCGATCTGCTGCTGCGACCGGGTTTTATTCAGGCGATGGCCGACACCCTGGAGGCCCTGGCGAAAGATTTGCCACCTCACCTGGCGGTACTGGTGGGGTATGCGGCGGCCAACCCCAAAGCCCGCTACTCTGGCGAAAAACCGTTGTTCAACAGCACTGCTCTGCTCCAGGGGGGGCGGGTTCAGCAGGTGTTTCACAAGCAGCTGTTGCCCACCTACGACGTTTTCGACGAAAATCGCTACTTTGCCGCCGGGCAGGGGCCGAGCAGCTTTACGCTGCCCTGTGGCGACTGGGGCATTCGGGTGGGCGTCACCATCTGCGAAGACCTGTGGAACGACGAAGAGTTTTGGGGCGGTCGCAGCTACCCCCGCAACCCGATCGCCGATCTCGCTGGCGAAGGTGTCGATATCGTTATCAACCTGTCGGCCTCGCCCTACTCGCTCAACAAAGCCCAGCTGCGCGCCGCCATGCTGGCCCACAGCGCGACCCGGTTCCGCTGCCCTATTCTCTATGTCAACCAGGTGGGAGCCAACGACGATTTAATCTTTGACGGCACCAGCATGGCCTTTAATCGCCAGGGCAACCTGGTGGCGCGGCTACCCGCCTTTGAGGCCGGGCTGGCGGTGGTGGAGTACGACCCCGTTGGGCACGATCTGCGCCCGGCTGCGCTCGCGCCCCTGCCCAGCGATGAAAACGAAGCCCTCTGGTCGGCTCTGGTGCTGGGGGTGCGCGACTACACCCGCAAATGCGGTTTTTCTAAAGCGGTGATTGGCCTCAGCGGCGGCATTGACTCGGCGCTGGTAGCCGCGATCGCCGCCGCCGCCCTCGGCCCCGACCAGGTGCTGGGCGTGCTGATGCCCTCCCCCTACAGCTCAGAGCATTCGGTTAGCGATGCGATCGCCCTGGCCGACAACTTGGGCATCGCGCACCAGACTCTGGCGATTGGTCCCCTGATGACCGACTACGACCAGGTGCTAGCCCCTATGTTTACGGGCACCAGCCCCGGCATTGCCGAGGAAAATATTCAGTCGCGCATTCGCGGCAACCTGCTGATGGCGATTTCGAACAAATTCGGTCACCTGCTGCTGTCGACGGGCAACAAGTCAGAGATGGCGGTAGGCTACTGCACTCTCTACGGCGATATGAACGGCGGCCTGGCGGTGATTGCCGATGTGCCCAAAACGCGGGTCTATGCCCTCTGTCAGTGGCTTAACCGACAGGTCGGCAGTGAGCACAGCGGCGCGGCCCTGGCTAGCCTGGCAGAACTGAGCGATCGCGCCAGCGCCCTCACTACTGGCCTTATTCCCCAGCCCATTCTCGACAAGCCCCCCAGCGCCGAACTCAAGCCCGGCCAGGTCGATCAAGACTCCCTGCCCTCCTACGACGTGCTCGACGACATTCTCGATCGCCTGGTGCAGCGCCACGAGTCGGTGGCCGATATCGTCGCCGCTGGCCACGATGCCGCTGTGGTCGACAAGGTCGTGCGGCTGGTGGCGCGGGCCGAGTTTAAGCGACGCCAGGCTCCGCCCGTGCTCAAGGTCACCGATCGCGCCTTTGGTATGGGCTGGCGCATGCCGATCGCCAACCGCTGGACCAGTGAGGTACAGGCCGTAGCCCAGCCATCCGACCCTGAACCCCTGTTGCAGACCTAGAGTTCCTATAGTTGCCATTGCAGGATTTTTGCGGCATGGCGGCAATAGCTGGGAGCGTTCGCGCTAGCCTAAACATAGCCCTTACCCGCGTTTCCATGCCGACCTCAGAGTCTTCAGCCCCTACCGCTTGGCCCACCTCCGCCAGTGTTGCCAACGGCTTCGATGACCAGCATCCCCCCGACCCCAAGCTGATCGACGCCTGCGTGCACTGCGGGTTTTGCCTCACCACCTGCCCCAGCTACCGAGTGCTGGGCAAAGAAATGGATTCGCCCCGGGGCCGCATCTATTTAATGGATGCGATCAACATGGGCGAAGCGCCTCTGTCGGCCACCTCGGCTCAGCACTTCGACTCGTGCCTGGGCTGCCTGGCCTGCACCACGGCCTGCCCCTCGGGGGTGCAGTACGACCAGCTGATTGCGGCGGTGCGGCCTCAGGTCGAGCGCAACCACAGTCGGCCTTTGCCGGAGCGGCTGGTGCGATCGCTGATTTTCAGCCTGTTCCCCTACCCCACGCGGCTGCGGGCGGTGGCGGGGCCGCTGTACCTGTACCAGAAGCTGGGCCTCTCCAGGCTGGTGCAAAAAACCGGGCTGCTGGCCAAACTCTCCCCCAGCCTGGCGGCGATGGAGTCGCTGCTGCCGCCGATTACCGCCGAGAGTTTTCAGGATGACCTGCCCGAACTCGTGCCTGCGGTGGGCGAAAAGCGCTACCGGGTGGGCATGGTGCTGGGCTGCGTGCAGCGGGTGTTTTTCTCCGATGTGAATGCCGCCACGGCACGGGTGCTGACCGCCAACGGCTGCGAGGTGGTGATTCCCCACGAGCAGGGCTGCTGCTCGGCGCTGCCCGCCCACCAGGGGCAGGAGGCCCAGGCCCAGGCGCTGGCCCGCCGCATGATCGACTGCTTTGAGGCCGCCGAGGTCGATTTTGTGGTGATTAATGCGGCGGGCTGTGGCCACACCCTGAAGGAGTACCACCACATTTTGCAGGACGACCCGGAGTACCGCGATCGCGCCCAGGCCTTTGTCGCCAAAGTCAGAGACGTACAGGAATTTCTCGCCCAGGTGGGCTTGACCACGCCCCTGCACCCGCTCACCGAGGGCACCCTGCCCATCGTCTATCAGGATGCCTGCCACCTGCTGCACGGGCAAAAAATTAGTCTCCAACCCCGCCAGCTGCTGAAGCAAATTCCCGGCGTGACGCTGCGAGAGCCCATCGATGCGGCCCTGTGCTGCGGCAGCGCCGGGGTCTACAACATGCTGCACCCCGAGGTCGCCACCGAGCTGGGCCAGATGAAGGTGAAGAATCTGCTGAATACCGGTGCGGCCCTGGTGGCCTCTCCCAACCCCGGCTGCTCGCTGCAAATTCAGCAGCACATGGCCGATCAGCCCCGCGCCATTCCCCTCTTTCACCCGATCGAGCTGCTCGACTGCTCAATTCGCGGGGTGCCGCTGCCCCTAGAGACTCAAGTTTGACGGGCGGGGGTATTCTAAAACTCTAGGCCACAACCCGGCCATTTCCTTCACGTTTCTGCCGCAATGACTCCCGTTCACCACCGCCGCCTTCAGCTCAAGACCCAGCTGCTCCAGCAGATCGAAACCCTGGAACCCGAGGACGCCATTCTGCCCGCCGAGCACCCGGCGATCGATCAGATCATCTGTGAACTAGAAACCCTCAACCCCATCGACCAGCCCCTGCGCCCGGAGCACTGGCCCATGCTGCTGGGGTCGTGGGCGCTGGTCTACGCCTCGCGGGGCACGGTGGTCACGCGTCGCATCGGTCGCCAGTTTCCGCTGCCCGTCGGCATTCAGCGGGTGTGGCAGCGCTTGACCAGCCCTGAGAGCACAGGCGCAGCGATGCTCAAAGACCAGTCCCTGGAGGCGATCGCCAAAGATCGAGGGTCGGGCGCGCTGGTCTTTGACCGGCCCTTGAGGGCCATCGCCAAAGACCAGCACCTGGGAGCTATTGCCACCGAAAACGGGGCCGTGCTCTCGCTGCCGTTTCTGGGCGAACTCACCGCCACCGCCCAGGGCATCTGGCAACCCTTTGAGGAAGGCGAAAGCGCCCGCGTTAGTTTTGGCGCTTTTAGCGTCCAGGCTACCCGCTTGCTGGGCATCACCGGGCTGAACCTGCCCCAGATTACCGTGCCTGTGCTGGAGTTTCTGCGCCAGGAGGCCCTGTGGATTACCTCCTACCTGGACGAAGATCTGCGGTTTGGGCGCGGGGCCACGGGCAATTTATTTGTGTTTCGGCGTTAGCGATCGCGCGGCGATCGCCCCAGCCGCCTGCCGTCCAGTTCGCGCTTCACTGCGATCGCCCACTTGTCGACCATCGTGACCATGGCGGGCATGTCTTTAGACGCTTTGCTCTGCCAGCCCAGCTCGGCTACCACCTGGTTAAACGTTCGGTTTTGGGTCATGCGGTAGGCCATTTCTTCGACCTCGGCCCAGGTTAGATCGCTTTCGACAAAGGCCTGGATCATGACGTTGAGCAGGTGTTGGTAGCGGTTGCCCTCCTGCGCCGTCATCATGGTGTGGGGAATATCGAGCACCTTGTTAAACAGCACGTGCCAGCTGGTGGGCTGGTGGCTGAGGGCGGCGGCAAAAAAGCGCTGATGGTCAAAATTGCTGACCGCCCGATCGCTTTCGCTAGAGATCGTAAAGGTGGGCGCGATCGCGGACTGTTTGACCCGCTGCTGGCACAGCTGGCCCAGCTCAAGTACAGCTCGCAGCGCCGGGGTCGTAAAGCCCGAGTAGCCCAGCGGTGGCGCTTGAGCCGCCGTCGCCGGATCGACGATTTGCTTGGGAGCCGTGGCCCAGGCAAAGTAGGTATCGACTTTTTTCACAAACAGGTCGATTACCCTGCTGCTGGCGCTGAGGTAGGGCGCGCAGAGTACCGCGCGATCGACCTGGGCCGGTTTCTCTAGCGCCAGCCAGGCCGCCAGGGTGCCGCCCCCCGACAGGCCGCCCACCACCACGCGATCGCCCAGCAGACTGACCAGATTCAGCCACTGCAGGCCAAACGTTTGGTACACCTCGGGGGCGGTGGGCAGGGGCGGCGGGTTATCTTTGCCCCAGTTGCCAGCCCGACCATGACCGGGCAGCAGCGGGGCCACGACGTTGTAACCGGCCCGGTAGAAATGCTGGCCAATCCGCTCCATCTGGTAGGGGCCAGCGGTAAAGCCGTGAAAAAATAGACAGACGCGATCGGTGGGCTGAGCCTGCAGCCAAACTCGCGTGTGCAGAGCCGCATCCATCAAACCGTGGTGGGCTTCCTGCTGCTTCAAATCGTGCTCAAGTGCCCGTTTCAGGCGACTGTAGCTGGTCATAGGGGCTACAGTCGCCGCAGTAGACTAGGGCCGTGGGTGTCGGTACCGCAGGTGGTTAGCAAGCCGTAGTCTTGGGCCAGCTGCTCAACGGTGGGGGTATGGCGGGGGCAGGGCACCCATTCTTCGGGGTTAGCGTAGGCGTAGTAGGTTTCAACCCCGTCGATACCCAGCGCCGCCGCAATGGGAATGAGCTGCTTAGCCGAGACCCGATAGCGGGCCGGGTGGGCCAGCACAGCAATCCCCCCAGCCGCCTGAATCGCGGTGATGACCGCCGCCGCCAGCTTGGCCTCGCCCCGAGGCGCGTAGCTGCGCAGGTAGGGCTCGATCGCATCGTGGGCGGGCGCAAAGCCGTAGCCCAAAATGTGAACCTCAGTTTCAGCCAAAATAGAGGTAATTTCTACGCCCGTAAACAGTCGGGGTACGGCCCCTCCCTTGCCTCGCTGACGACGGCGCAGAGAGGTGGGGTTGCGCCACTGCCAGTCTTCGAGCCAGGCCTTGGCCTGCTGGTAGCCCTTGACGGTGTGGTGGTCGGTAATGGCAAAGGCGCTGAGGCCAATATTCACCACCTGCTCCATTAAACCGGCGGGGGTGAGCTTACCGTCGGAGCAGGCGGTATGCATGTGAAAGTTGTAGGTGTAGGGGCAGCTGGTTGCGTCAACAGCGGCGAAAATTTCTCTCAGCATTTTGGCATCCCCGGTGCGAGGGCGCTGGCTAAGGGTGCTGAGACTGGGAGTGGCAACCATGAATCTTGAGGTGGAGTGCGGCGTTTTACCTAACGTTCTTTATTAAATATATAACTTTGGCCGGTTGACTGAGGAAAAATTTGTGCTTTGATCGATGATTGACCCAAATTTTTACCTTTCAATCCGGTCGGAACGGAGCCAGGCAGCATAGCTCGTGTCTAACCGCTAGGTTAAAGATGTCTTTAACCTAACAAAAATAACCCCGACAAAGTGTTCGTTACTGACCGATCGCAGACCAGCTTGCCAATGGAAAGCGACTACGGCTCTTCGGCAGAGGCCGCAGGCCGACCCGCCAGTCGCCCCCAGAGCAGCTGAATGCCCAGCAGAAACAACCCCAACCCCGCCAGGCCAAACACCCCCGACCCCAGCGCCGCCATGCCCACCACCAGCGTGCGCACCGCCGCCGAGATATTAGCCACCGCCGGATTGTCTGACACGACCGGATGGGCCGCAAAGTTGGCGGCGATCGATAGCATCAGGCGGTAGGCCAACATAGCGATGGTACCCGCCACAAAAGCGCCGCTAAAGCACTGCAAAATTTTGGCGGCGGGCGTCGGTGCAAGAGAGCTGGCGGAAGCTGGGTCGTCGGACATGATGAAGGCTCTTGATTAAAGACTGTCTACATATTGCCACTACATATTGCCAAACTAGGGATTGCCAAACCAGGGGCATTTGGAGTATCAGAGCCTATCGATAGGCTGAAAAGGGGGAACTTTGCCCTGAAAATAATCGAGGCCTGAGCGGAGTCGTTCGTGAAACGTCTCCCGAAGGGAGAAAGCCCGTTCCCTGAGCGGAGTCGAAGGGAACGGCTGGAAGTGTTTTTATCGTTTGAAGTGGCGCATCAGCATCATGGGACGTCGCCCTCTAAATACGATTTGCACAGCGCATAGCCTGGGTCTGCCAGAGACAAAAACCGACTCGAAACGGGCATCTTTTCAGAAACCACCTAGCCCTGCCCAAAGGGATGCTGAACTTTATTGAGCAAATCGTAAAAGGGTTGCCAGTTGTCGTCGGTGGTAATGGGTTCCCAAATTTCCTCAATGGCGGGGCGCAGCAGTACGGTTTCGGGATTGGTGCGTTTTAGCAGTGACGCAACGCCCGCCATCTTTTCAGCATCGAGGCTCTGCAAGCAGCGGTAGTAGGTCTGCCGCCAGTCATCGAGCTGAGAGGCCGCTGCTGCGTCTGAGGCTTGCAGCGTGGTGCTGAAGATGAGAGTGGCGTGCTCGCGCCAGGCTGGAGAGAACTGTTGGGCTAGGGCCAGGAAAAAGTCGTGGTAGCCCACAGTGACGGCACTCAGGAGGGCGATCGTTTGGCTGACCAGAGCGGTCGCCAGGTCATCTGCCAGGGATTCAAAGCCTAACTTGCGCAGCATCAGCTGCTGGTAATAAGCCTCGTAGCGATCTTTAAAGGGGGCCAGAGCCGCTTCCAAATCGGCCTCGGGCATAATCAGCTTGAGGGGCTTTTGCAGCGCCTTGAGGTTCATCTGGCAGATCAGCGGCTGGTTGCCGTAGCTGTAGCGCCCGGCGTAGTCGAAGTAGGCGGCGGTAAAGCGCGGGTCGTAGCCATCCATAAAGGCGTAGGGGCCGTAGTCGAAGCTTTCGCCCGTGATCGACATGTTGTCGGTGTTGAGTACGGCGTGGCAAAAGCCCACTGCCATCCACTGGGCGGCGAGACGGGCGACGCGATCGCACAGCTCTTTGTAAAAATGCAGATACCGCTCCTGGGCATCGGTAAACAGCCGTGCCTCGGGGTAGTAAACGTCGATGACGTGCTCCAGCAGTTTGGCAATCAGGTCGGGGCGATTGTGGTACTCCAGCCGCTCAAAGGTGCCAAAGCGAATATGCGACTGGCTAAAGCGCACCAGCACCGCCGATCGCGTTGGGGAAGGCTCGTCACCGCGCCACAAGGCCTCGCCGGTTTCAACCAGGCTGAAGGCGCGGGAGGTGTTGACCCCCAGGGCATGGAGCGCTTCGGAGGCCAGCACCTCGCGCACGCCACCCTTGAGGGTAAGCCTGCCGTCGCCGCCGCGCGAGTAGGGCGTGGTGCCAGACCCTTTGGTGCCAAAGTCGTAGAGGTTGCCGTTGGTGCCGCGCACCTGGCCGTAGAGAAAGCCGCGCCCGTCGCCCAAAAAAGGGTTGTATTCGCCAAACTGGTAGCCGTGGTAGCGCAGGGCCAAAAAGGGCTCGCGCCCCTGAAACTTGCCAAAGGCTTCAATGAAGTCTTCGTCGCTGACGGTGGCCGGGTCGAGGCCGAGCAGCCGCACCAGGTCATCGTTGCGAAAGCGCAGCATGTGCTGCGGAAACTCGGCGGCGGGGACGATGTCATAGTAGTCATCGCCCAGGGATTCCAGGGCGGGCAGGTAGTCGAGGGCGAGCAGGGGGTTGGCGGCGGTCATAGATCTAGGGCGTTAGCAACAGCACTTTAGCAACAAGAGTATTACTTAAGTATTGCAAAAGTATTGCAAGTCTGACGCCCGGCGATTGCAATGGAAACGAAGATCCCAGAATTCTGACGCAAGATCTGCCGTCTTGGCCACAGCCTTGCTAGAACTCTGGGATCTGAGCCACCCGCATCTCGACTCCGCTCGATGACCGCTCTCGACTCCGCTCGATGACCGCTCTCGACTCCGCTCGATGATTGCACCTTCCCGAATAAGAATACTTTGCGCCAGTTGATGTCGACTCACGCGATCGCTATCGCCTGCGTACTCAAAGTCTGTAGCTTTTCGACTAAAAAAACTACAGACTTTAAGCTGTATTTGGTTTAGCCAATCACTTCAAATTCGATCACATCGAAGTCACTGCCCCGCAGAACAGACTCTATTTGCTTGCCTCGAAAACGCTTTCCGGTGACGCTCTCCATCACGCCCTGAACCGCACCTAACGTGAAGGTTAGCTTGCGGGGCGATCCTTCAGGTTCGCCAGCCGAGCAAATCGTTTCGCGACAGTAAACCAAAATCGATTCGCCGGCTTCAACAATTTTTTCGACCAAGCAGAGGCGAGTGCCGTCTTTGCCCAGTGCAGATTGAAGAACATTGGCCAGCTCGTCAAGCGGCATAGCTTTTTCCGCAATGCCCAATTGCTCTGCTACCTGGCGGCCCCGTTGACGACCCGCACCAATCAATGCGATCGCGGCAGCCTTTTCACCTAAAACTTCTTCGGTGCCAACAACTAATGCTCTAAAACAAATAATGCTGCTAAAGTCGCCAAGTTCAGATCGTAATTCAGTTACAGATGGAATGACAGCAGTGGGCATAGTGGGTTCCTTAGTTTTCACCTAGGTGTCGATGTTTCGCATTATTCCCAATGCTGTGAAGGATAGGCTTCCGTAATTTCCGCCAAACGGCTAACAGGAATTATAAAAACACACAGATTTTTATATGTTTACAATTCAAATTGTTTTTTATTAATCACCCTGCCAGGCCTTTTGGGCTCTGGCCACCTGCTGCGGGGCAGGGATGGCCTGAAACAAATCCAGGGCTTTGCCAAAACAGGCTTTCGCTTCTGACCTGTGCTGGGGCCGAGTGGCCAGGGTGAGGGCGCACTGCAGGTAGGCCGCCGCCAGATCGCCGTGGGCACCCACTTCATCCAGCAGGGCGATCGCGCTCCGACAATCCTCTACCGCCCCGGCCAAATCTCCCTGCTGAGACTTCATGCGCCCCAGCCCCACCAGGGCATTGGCCTTAATTTGCAGGTAGTGACCCGCCGCCGCCGCCTGAATTGCAGCATTAAACAGAGATTCAGCCGTATCTAAATCGCCCAGGTTGAGATAGGCGTGGCCCAAAAGCTGCACAAAGAAAGCGTGTCGCCCGCTCTGACCCCGGCCTCGCACCTGCTCAATGACGGCATCGGCCAGCGTTTTCGCAGCGCTCTGCTTGCCCTGGTAGGAGAGCACCAGCGCCAGACAGGTGGTGGCCTTGTCGGCCCAGGGCTGGTGGCGAGTGCCGGTGGCGGTGGCAATCACCTGGCTAAACCAGGTGGCGGCAGTCTCCAGGTTCCACAGGTCGAGGTGATATAGGCCCAAGCTGAGCTGAGAGTCGACGACCAGCATGGTGAGGTAGTACCAGCGGTGGGTGGTGGGGTCAGGGGCCTCGGTGTGCAAACAGGTTTGGGCGATCGCGATCGCATTCTGCTGACAGGCGATCGCTTGCTCCAAACGCCCCTGTATCCAGTACAGGTCGCCCAGAATGTTGGCCAATTCGCTGGCGTCGGCATTTTCTGGCGGAATGTGGTCGATGATGGCGGTGATGGCATCGGTGACTGGCTGCACCAGGCCCATGCGGTAGAGGGTGCTGCCCAGGGGCAAAAACTGCTGCCACTGGTTGTCGCGGCTGTGCAAAATCACCCGCGCCGCCGCGCCGTAGTCGCCGATGGCGACGTAGTGGTAGTAGGCTTCCAGCGCCTGGATGGCATCGTCGAGGCTGCAAATGCGCTGAATGCTGTCGCTCCAGCAGCGGGCGGCGGCGCGGTGGGCCGACTTCCACTCGGAGGAATCCTGGGCATCGGACGTCAGCTGAGCCAGAGCCCCCGCTCGCACCACCGGGTGCAGCCCGTAGCGACCCTGGCGGCACTCTAGCAGCGATCGATTGCGCAACGAGGTGACAATGGCCTGGTGGCGCTGGGCAGGAATGTCGGCCATCAGGCACTGCACCGCCGCCCAGGGAATAGTGGGCACATCCTGGTAGCGGTAGACGCCCAGGCGACAGAAGAGATGATAGGCCTCGGGATCGAGGGCTTGCAGGCGGTAAATCTGGCTTTCGACCAGGTTTTTTAAGTCCACGGGGCCGAGTAGATCCTGGCTGTGGGCCTGCCAGTAGAGCCCCAGGCTGCCCTCAAAGTCGGCCTGTACCGCCCCGGCCAAAATTTCCATTGCCTTGGCGTTGCCGCCGTAGGCACCGTGCATGGCGGCTAGCACATCGCCGTTTTCAGGAAGGCCCCGGTGGGCGAAGTAGGTGGCCCAGGCGGTGACGCTCAGCCCTGGCAGCCGGTAGTGGGCGATGGGAATGCCTGGTTCGCAGAGGCGATCGCGGCTGGTGAGCAGCGTTAGCGTTTGCCCTCGACTGTCGGCCAGCACCCGCAGCAGTTCGCTGTAGCGACGGTGAGTTGAAATAAACTGGCCCTGGGCATCGAGCGCTGGCTCCAGGTTGTCGATCAGCACGGCGACCCGCTGCTGGCGCAGGTGACGACGCAGGCGATCGAGGGTGACGCCAAACTCGCGCCCCGGCTCGACGCCAAAGTCCTGACGCAGCCATTCTTCGACGACCCACTCCACCGGGGTAATGTCGGCGGGGTCTTTGGCCATCAGCAGTTCGAGAGTGAGATCGACTGGCTGCTGGGCGACGAAGTGCTGGGCCAGGGTGGTTTTGCCCAGGCCGCCTTCGCCCTGAATCAGAATGGTGCGGTGGCCCTGGGCGATCAGGGTGGTGAGGTGGGCGATCGCCGTCTGCCGACCGACAAAGTTAGGGTTTGCCGCAGCGATAGCCGCCGTTTGGGCAATATCAACAGGAACCAGCGCCCCTCGCGGCCCCGCCGAGTCGGCCAAGCCCAGGGCGGCGCTGGCCCCCGATACATCAATGCCCATCTTGAGCAGCGATCGCTTCAGGGCCGACTTGAGGGTCGATTTCGTCACCTTTTCGCCGGTCACCTTGGAGAGCAGCCGCCACATCTGGTAGGCGACATCCTTGATATGGCCCTCGGTGTATCCGGCGGTGTTAGCAATATCGAGATACTTTTGCCCCTGCCACACCTGACGCAGAATGGTGCGCTGCAAATCGTTCAGATGCCGCCCGGTGACGGTGAAGACAAGCCGGTCTGCCAGTTCTACCGCATCTGATGCCATAGTCGTGTGTATCCCCTACGGCCCCAACTCTAGCCAAGATTCAGGTTTCTTTCATTCCCAGTGGACAGTTTCCGTCTTTTTCCGCCTCTGGGGCCAAACCGCTTTGACGCCAGCCCGACTCGGCCCGACTGACGGCGGCCCTGCGAGTCGCTACGGTGAACTTACTCAACCGTAGCGCATTGAGAGTGTATCAAATATGACGGCTACTCCTGTTCTTTTAACCGTCGATTCTCCTGGGCACGACCTGGCGGGGCCGTGGTGGCCGGCCCCAGCTATGGCTCAGGTCAACCAGCGCATTGCCGCGCTCACCCGACGATACGTGACGGTGGAGCATTTATGCGATCGCCTCGCTGATCTGCCTCGCCAGTTCCAAACCCCGCAGCCGCGCCGCTGGAGCCGGGTCAACTGGGGCACCATTCACCCCGACCAGGTGACGGGTATGTCGCTCGACACCTTCTGCGCCATTCTGCTCGGCACCATCAACACCGAAGCCCCGATTCGGGGCTACACCCAGGCCAGCCGCCAGTACCTGGAGCAGTTTTATCCCCAGATGGCCCAGTTTGTGGGGGGCACAGTGGATGCCGACGGGCAGATAATTACCCCCGGACTGTGGGAGCGCGAAGAAAAGCGCCATACCCCGGCCCTGACCATGCTCTACCACCGCCTGAGCAGGAAGCAGCCCTACCCGGTTCCCCACGCGGCCCGACCCTACACCCCCAGCGGCAATCCCCGCGCCGACCTCTACCGCCACGGGCTACACCGCATTGCAACAGAATACGGAGCCGCCTGCCTCTACCTGTGGATGATGGCCTACACCACCGGCCCCACCCAGGCCGTACTGGCGGAACTGCTGATCGACGAAGTCAACCATATGACCAAGTTCTGGGGCTTTGGCCGCTGGGCCTACCCCGAAACCAACTTGGGGATGATTGTCGGCACCCTATCTAAGGCGATGGTGCAAAAGTGGCGACAGCCGCATCTCCAGGGCAGCCTGATTCACACCCTGCGCCGCATGACGGCGGAGTTGGCCTGGGAGCAATGGAGTTTCAGTCATCGGTTCACGTTTCTCTACGCCGCTGATCGGGTGATGCGGGTGCTGTGGCGGTGGGAGCGATCGCTCACGCCCGCCCATCTAACAGAATTATTCGGCCCCAACCCCACCCACGCGTAGAGTGCATAGCGCCAGAGGCGCGGCTCTGCCTACGCGGCTAAGCACCCTCATTAAATTTCAAAGAATCATCGTTGGAGCCGCAATGCACCGAAGAAATACTCAACGTAGTGAGCGGTGCATTGCGGCTCAGCATCTAACTGCTGAGCCGCCAAGGTTTCTTGGCCGCGAATGCACCCTACCTATGTCTATGTTTTTAAGGAGTTTAAACCTATGCTTCAACCGATCAATTATTCAACCCTGCCCGCCGACCTGCACCCCGAAGCCTTGCCTGCCCACGTGGCGGTAATTATGGATGGCAACGGGCGCTGGGCCACTCAGCGGGGGCTACCGCGAGTGGCGGGCCACCGCCAGGGGGCTAAAACCGTCAAAGATCTGCTGCGCTGCTGTAAAGACTGGGGCATTGGGGCGCTGACAGTCTACGCCTTTTCGACCGAAAACTGGCGGCGACCGATGGCAGAAATCACCTTTTTGCTGCGCCTGTTTGACCGCCTGCTGCGCCGCGAGCTGGCCGAAATGCAGCGCCAGGGGGTACGTATTCAGTTTTTGGGCGACCTGTCGCCCCTGCCCGATCGCCTGCAAGACCTGATGCAGGAGGCGATGGCCGTGACCCGCCACAATCAGCGCGTGCAGTTTAACGTGGCCGTCAACTACGGCGGCCGCCAGGAGCTGGTGGCGGCGACTCGCCACATTGCCCAGCAGGTGGCCTGCGGTGCTCTATCCCTAGAGCAGGTAGATGAAGAGGCTCTGTCTCGCGTGCTGCTGACCTACCCGCTCCCCGACCCCGATTTGCTGATTCGCACCAGCGGCGAACAGCGACTGAGCAACTTTTTGCCCTGGCAGCTGGCCTACACCGAGCTGTACTTTACCGATGTGCTCTGGCCTGAGTTCGATCGCGCCGCATTTCACCAGGCGCTGCAGTGGTACCAGCGGCGGCAAAGGCGCTTTGGGGGCCTGACACCGATGCCTCTCGCCCAAGAAGGCTAGGGAAACCGAGGCTAGAACCGGGCGCACTGGTCTTCTTTGTTGCCGCGCACGATGTTGCCGTTGCCGCTGGGCACTGGGCTGTTTTCTTTGCACTGCAGGTTGCCGTTGATGCGGTTGCTAAACACGCGCAGGCCGCCTGCGTTCTCGTAGGCCTGCAGGTTGCCGCCGATGGTGTTGCCCTGGCTGAGCAGCGATCGCGTATTTTCTTCAAACTGTAGGTTGCCACCAATGCGGGTGTCGGCCACCATCACTGCGCCCGACTGTTTGATTTGAATATTGCCCCTCACTAGAGAGCGCATGTTGACCGTCACCTGGCCAGCATTTTCAGCCTGAATATTGCCCTCGATGCGTACGCTGCGAGCGACCAGCACCGCCCCTGACTCGACAGTGATATTGCCGTCTACACGGGTGCCGTTGAGGGTGCAGGTTGCGCCATCGGGCACCCGCAGGTTTTCGACCGTGGTATTACCCAGGTGACCTCGGCAGGTTGTCTCGTCGGCCCGGCTGGGGCTAGAAAAAGCCATGGCGCTAGACAGCCCAACCACGCCCGCCAGAAGAATGCTTGCCGCTCTCATCGCGCGCTCCTCTCAGTAGTTTCATGCAAACTACACCGAGAGACGTACGGTTTAAATCATTTGTTGCTCAACCGAAGGTGAGCCAGGGTTGGTAGCAACTCTGGCTCACCTTCGGCGAAAACGGCAATTTGCATTCAGTTTCAGTTTCAGCAGAAACCCGGTTGTTTTCAAGGCTTGCTGATGGGACATGCCGCAGAAACCGAGTTTTTATTCCAGCGTTCTAGGCCGCCTCTGCCAGCGTGGGGTAGTCAATGTACCCTTCGGCCCCACCGCCGTAGAAAGTCTCGGGGTTGGGCTCGTTGAGCGGAGCCTTTTTCGCAAAGCGCTGGGGCAGATCGGGGTTGGCAATAAACAGCTTGCCGTAGGAAACCAGGTCGGCATCACCGCTGGCGATCGCCGCATTTCCCGCCTCCTGGTCATAATCCCAGTTCACCATCAGCAGACCGTCGTACAGCGGGCGAAACTCTTTTGTAGGGATGGCCGTACCGCCGTGGCGCAGGTCAGACTCGCTGGGTTCGAGCAGGTGCAGGTAGGCCAGATTGAACTGATTTAGCGCCTGCACCGCATAGCCAAAGGTGGCCCTGGGGTCAGAGTCGGTCATATCGTTGAAAGTGCTGCTGGGCGAGAGGCGCACGCCGACCCGCTGGCCGCCAAACACCTCCGCCACAGCCTCGGTCACCTCCAGCAGCAGCCGGGCGCGATTTTCGACCGGGCCGCCGTAGGCATCGGTGCGGTGGTTGCTGCCGTCGCGCAAGAACTGGTCGAGCAGGTAGCCGTTGGCCCCATGCACCTCAACGCCATCAAAGCCTGCCTCTAGAGCATTCTTGGCCGCCTGGCGATAATCTTCGACAATGCCAGGAATTTCGTCTAGCTCCAGCGCCCTCGGTGTGACAAAACGCTGCATTCCCTCATAGGTCATGGCCTCGCCCTGGGGCTGAATGGCGCTGGGAGCCACAGGCGTTGCCCCGTCGGGCTGCAAAGACGGGTGCGAAATGCGACCTACGTGCCACAGCTGCAAGAAGATGCGACCCCCTCTGGCGTGAACGGCCTCGGTTACCTTTTGCCACCCGGCGATCTGCTCAGCGCTGTGAATGCCGGGGGTGGCGGGGTAGCCCATGCCCTGGGGAGAAATCTGGCTGGCCTCGGTGATGATTAGCCCCGCCGAGGCCCGCTGCTCGTAATAGGTCACGTTCAAGGGCTGAGGCACGTTGCCTGCCCCGGCCCGGTTGCGGGTGAGGGGGGCCATCACGATGCGGTTGGGCAGTTCGTAGGCACCGAGCTGAATGGGCGTAAACAGGTTCTTTTCGGTAGACATAGGAGTTTCCTTTGGAGTGGTTAGTGCTAGCGGTTTTACCAGAACGGTATGGGTCATGTAGGGGCAAATGGCCTTTGCCCTCTAGAGAATCAAGCCAGGAGAAATTTTAATAGCGGCATGAATGGGGTAAGGGCAAACGGTTGTTTGCCCTTACGAGGGGCTGTGCCGGGTTAGCTCAGAAACGGCTCAACGGCCTTAGCCAGCGTGGTCTTAGACACAGCCCCAACGACCTCCTCCATTTTTTCGCCGCCCATAAACACCATCAGCGTGGGAATGCTGCGAATGCCGTAGCGGGAGGCAATGCTGGGCTGCTCGTCGGTGTTGACCTTGACCACCTTGAGCTGCCCGTTGTACTGCTGGGCCACCTCGTCAACCACGCTGGCGACCATGCGACAGGGGCCGCACCACGGAGCCCAAAAATCGACTAGCACGGGCACGTCACTTTGCAGCACTTCGGATTGAAACGTCTCTTGGGTAATACTTGCAACTGCGGACATCAAACACCTCCGCCAATCGGGCGAATTTCAATTATTCGAAAAATTCGAACAATTAAACTATAGCGCTCCCCGTGGCATAATGCAACTATGCGACCTATTCATCATCCCAACTGCCAAGACATTGCCCTGGAGGGGGTTTTGTATGCCCTGGGCGACCCCGTGCGGCTCGAAATTGTGCAGCGGTTAGCCAACAACGACGAGCTATCGTGCTCTGATCTAGACCTGGGGGTGGCCAAGTCGACCCTCTCCCACCACTTCAAAATTTTGCGTGAAGCTGGGGTGCTGCACTGCCGCAAGCAGGGCACTCAGCACATGAACTCGCTGCGCCGCGACGATCTTGAGGCGGCGTTTCCTGGCCTGCTCGACAGCATTTTAAAGGCGGCTCGGGCAAAGGTTGAGGGCTAAGGCAATCTGCAGGGAAGAGTCTCCATCGTTCCTACGCTTCGCGTGGAATGCCCACAATAGCGCTTCTGCGCCCCGTACTGAGGAGACGCAGGAGCGTCGAAGGAAGTGGTGACAATGCTGGAGCGTTGGCACGATAGAAAGGCAGTAAACCAACATCCGCATGGGTTACGCTTCGCTAACCCATCCTACGAATGCTGAGACTCCAGCACGCCGCTCTGAAGAGTCTCTATCTGAGGCTCCGGCTGGTGAATGGCATCGGCAACTTTTTTGATGAAGCTGGCGGTGGGTACGGCCAGCAGCAGGCCCAAAAACCCGGCAAACTTGGCCCCAATCAGCAGGGCCAAGATAATGATGGCTGGGTTGAGCCCGGTGATGCCGCCCATCAGGCGGGGGGCCACCAGGTTGTCGTTAATTTGCCCCAGCACGATCGCGACGCCCAGCACCTTAAGACCCAGCCAAATATCTTGAAACGCCAGCAGAGTGCTCACCCCCAGCACCGCCACCGTGCCGCCAAAGGGAATGATGCTGACCAGGCCAATCACCAGGCCAAACAGTAGACCAAAGGGCACGTTGAGCAAAATCAGGGCCGTCGACTGGGCCACCGCCAGAATCAGCGCCAGGGTGGCCTGCCCCGAAAAGTAGCCCTGAAAGCTGGGTCTGAGCGAGCTGCGAACCTGCGATCGCCAGGAAACTGGCAGCCAGCTCAGCAGCCCTTCCCACAGGGGGTCACCGTTGATCACCAGCAGAATGGCCAGCACGGCAGTGACTAGCGAATTAACGGCGCTGTCGAGGGTGCTGAGGGTAACGCTAATCGCCTGGGTGGTGGTAGCTTGCAGAGCATTAGTGAGCTGATTGGCAGCCTGGACGGTGAGCTGGTCGAGGTCGATGGGCAGGGTTTGAAAGAAGGTGCGATCTTCGAGCAGCAGCAGCTGGGTTTTGGCGCGATCGATCCAGCCCGGCAGGCGTTCGGCCAGGTCGTTGAGCTGCTGCCACACCTGCGGCCCCAAAAAGGTGACCAAAACCGTAGTCACCACAACGGCCAACAGCACCGCCAATGCCACCGCCAGGCTTCTGGCCAGGCCGCGATGCTCTAGCCAGTCGATGGGGTAGTCGAGCAAAAAGGCGATCAGCGTGGCGGTGATGACAATGCTGGTGGCAGGTTGTAGCAGCCCTCCCAGCCAGTACAGCAGCCAGCCGTTGAGGCAGATGAGGGGAAAGGCCAGACCCGCGATCGCCCATCTGGGCAGCTTGGGAAAAGAAACCATAGGTTAGTTGCCTTAACTGTTGTGAGGGTGCCTCGTGGCTCCAGATGGGGTGGTGGGCAGAGCCCTAGTTGATCGCTGGCTCTGTTTCAGAGCCTACAATCAGCGCGATCGCTTGGTTAATCACGGCCTTGTGATCGACCCTCTGCTCCAACTCTGCTGCATCATAGCGACCTTCAAACGCTTCTAAGGCTGCCTGCCGCAGCGCAGAGTCATAGGCATCTTCGAGGGTGTCTTGAAGCTCCTGCAGGGTCAAGTACATGCCCCCGGCTTTGAGTCGTTGATTGGTCCGCTGAATTTGTTTGACGGCGTTGAGAATAGAGGTTTCCCAAGAACGGGTGGTGCGCCCCTCTGCGGCTTGCTTAATGAGATGTACGAGTAGGATGATGCCAAAGCTAAAAATCTTGTTGAGTTTGTCATCCTTACTCATTTCCGTCATTTCCTCGACCAGAAGCAAGGCGTCACTCACCCGGTCAGCCAGCAATAACTCTCGCAATTCCAACAGTTCTTCCATACCGGCCTCTTGGCAATCATTTTCACTGAAAACAGGTCTGGACTCCCCCATCACGCTCAATGAAATTCCTATCATCAATTCTGGCCGCAGGGGAGTGCTACGTGGGAACCCATACCACTCTCTATGCTGGATTTACTGACCTATTCCACCTAATTTTACGTCCCCAAGGCAGAAACATCTAAGCCTTCTAGGGTCTCAAAAAAGGACATTAGGCGATCGCCAATCCTAGCCACTCCCCCCGCCACATTCGACTCAATGTTTAGCGGCAGCACCGGATCGTGCAGCGACATCCGCATCATAAACCAGCCGTTTTCCTCCGGCTTTGAACAGGCGACGCGTACTCCTTCGTAGCTGGGTACAACCGCCCAATCGGCCTGGGTAGCAGCAAATTCTTGCAGCTGATTCATCACCTCGGCACCGTGGGCCTGAGCCTGCGGTGCCAAAATCTTGAGCCGGTACTCCTGGCTGTCGTGGGGATCTTGCAGGGTAGCGATCAAATCGGTGAGGCGCTGGCCCGAGCGGCGGGCCTTGGCCAGTTCGACTAGCAGCTTGCTGACCAGGTAAGCACCATCGTCTAAAAAGTAGTTTTCTTTCATCGCCCCGTGGCCCGAGGCCTCGATCGCAAGCCAGCTGGGCTGGCCCGCTTCATTCAGCCGAATCGCCTCGTTAATCACGTTCTTGTAGCCCCGCTTAAAGCGGTGGTGAATGCCCCCCAGGTGATCTTCGATGAACTGGGTGAGACCATCAGAGGTGGTGGAGTCGGTGACGATGGTGGTGCCGGGGTGCTCTTGCAGCACGATCGCAGCAATCAGCGCGATCAAGCGGTTGCGGTTGAGTTCGCGCCCGTCGGCATCGACCGCCGCACCGCGATCGACATCGGTATCAAAGATCAGGCCAAAGTCGGCCTTTTGGTTTAGGACGGCCTGGCAGATGGAGGCGATCGCCGCCGCATCTTCCGGGTTGGGCACATGGTTGGGAAAGGTGCCGTCGGGGTCGAGGAACTGACTGCCGGTGGTGTCTGCCCCCAGCGGTTCGAGCACCCGGCTGGCGAAAAAGCCGCCCGCTCCATTGCCCGCATCGACGATAATTTTGAGCCCTTGCAGCGGCTGGTCAAAGTGGTCGGGGTGGTTGACCGACTGGCGAATCTGCTGCACCAGCCCTGCGGCGTAAGCTCCAATCAGGTCGCGACTCTCCACCGAGCCAGAAACCTCAGCCGCAGCAAAATTGCCCTGCTCGGCCAGCTCTAGAATGCGCGAGATATCCCCCTTGCCCAAACCGCCCTGGCGGGTGAAGAACTTGAGCCCGTTGCGGTTGAAGGGCAGGTGGCTGGCGGTCATCATGATCGCGCCTTGGCAGGCAAACTCGGGCAGCACAGTGGCCATAAACATGGCCGGGGTCGAGGCCATGGCTACATCCAGCACCCGGCAGCCCAGGGAGGTCATACCTGCGATCGCAGCCTGCATTAGATCAGGCCCAGACAGCCGGCTGTCGCGCCCGATCGCAATGGTCAGCTCGTCTAAAGGATGATCTAGCTCTGCCGATAGCCAGGTGGCAAAGGCTTTGCCCAGGGTATTCACTACCGCCGGGGTGAGGTTGACGGCCTGATCGGGAACGCCTTCCAGGGCGACGCCGCGAATGTCAGAGCCGTTTTGCAGTGTGGCCCAGCTGATGGTGGTAGTGGATGGGGGCATGGGGGCGATCGCTCCTGCTGTCGTCCCCTTCACCATAGAAGCCGCGCCTGGCTTCTGCCGATTTCTTCAGCTTTTTTGCGCCTCACTTGCGCCTCACTTGCACCTCACTTGGGGGGGGGGGGCGCGATCGCACCATGCTGGATCATGTGCTGCAGGTGTCTCCCTGCGGCCAATGACCAATTCGTATATCCTTGAAAGCGTTTGGGCCAGAGCCGCGCCCCAAAAGCTTCACCAACAGGTCAATGTCAGAGCTATACACCCAAATCTTTCGTCTATCCGGTGAGCACCCTTCCCTTTTTTGGCTGGGGCTGCTGGGGCTGATTACCGCCCTGGCCTACTTCTCGGGCAACGTGCTCTCGCGGCTGGTGAACTGGCTGCTGCGCCGCCTGGTGGCAGGCCGGGCCGATAAGTTTTACCGCCTGGTGATTCAACCGCAGCAGTCGCTATTGCAGGGGGTGCTGGTACTGGGGCTGCTCGACCTGGTGGCCTACCTGGTTTTGCAGCGAGATTTGCAGGTGCGGTGGTACCCCTACCTGGAGATTCCGCTCACCCTGGGGTTTACGGTGGTGCTGGGCTGGTTTTTGGCCGGTAGCTTCAGGGCCTATTTCAACACCTACCTGCTCGATGCCGCCCTGCAGGACGGGCGCAAGAGCAACAGCGAAATACTGGTGCTGGCCCGGTTCTTTGCCAACGCGGGCATTCTGCTGATTTTGGTGGTGGCGTTTGCCGAGACCCACAGCCTGAATATCTTTGGGTTGATCGCCAGCCTGGGGGTGGGCGGCATTGCCGTGGCCTTTGCAGCCCAAAAGGTGCTGGAGCAGCTGCTGGGCGGGCTGGTGATCTACGTTGACCATCCCTTTGGCGTGGACGACTACATTGGCCTGCCCGACGGCACCTTTGGCCGGGTCGAGGCGATCGGGCTGCGATCGACCAAAATTCGGGTGTCGGGCAAGGGGTCGCTGGCGATCGTGCCCAACAACGTAATTATTCAATCTACGGTCGAAAATTTCTCCGGGGCCAAGAAGGTAATGGCGATTACCTACCTCAACCTGTACCGGGCCGTCAGCCCCGAAGAGCAGGCCCTGATTCGCCAGGTAATTTTAGACAGCACTCAAGAGCTGTCGGGCATTGACCCCCGCAGCACCGACATTGCCTTTCGAGATCTCGATGGCGGGCGGCGGGCCCAGGCCCAGATTACGTTCTTTATTCTGGGGTCGGGCGACAGCTCGATGGAAATTCGTCGCCAGCTGCTCAATGTCGCCAGCCAGCAGCTCACCCAGCGACTCAAGCAGTACGGCATCGCCTTCGATATTGAAGAGCCGACGGTCTACGTCGATGCCCCCATTACCGTGTAGGGTGCGGCTGCGCCACTACAGTTTGCTCTGTTGACAACTCGCTTTGACCCTTGTTTATAACCCTGCGCGACCTGCTCACGACCGTCGATATTCAGCTCTTGGCGCTGCCGCCGCTGGCGGTGTTTTTAGTCGCGCTGCTGCTGTCCCTACTGGTCGGTCGCTACACCCCTGGGCTGCTGGGCCTCGTCGTGCGGCGGGTCTCGCCCCAGCAGGGGGCCACCATCTACAACAACCTGATCTTGCCCATCAAAGGGACGGTTAAGCTGGCGGGCACCCTGCTGCTGGTGTCGCTGTCGATGGTGTGGCTAGAGGCAGCTTCGGCGGGGCTATACGGCTTTTTTCGCCCCCTGGTGGATCTGGCGGCGATCGCCAGCGTGGCCTGGCTAGCCTCTCGCCTGTTTCGCCAGTTTGTCAGAAGCTACGGCATCGCTATGCTGCGCCGCCTGGGCCGCGAGGTCGATGAGCTGCTGCTGGTGTTTGAAACCGTTGCCAACGTGATTATTGGCTTTATTGCGGTGCTGGCCTTTGCCCAGAGCCAGCAGTTTAACCTGGTGGGGCTAATCGCCAGCCTGGGCATTAGCGGCATTGCCCTGGGTCTGGCGGCCCAGAAAATTTTGGAGCAGCTGCTCAGCACCCTGGTGCTGTACCTCGATCGCCCCTTTGTGCCGGGCGAGTACATTCGCCAGGGCGATCGCCAGCTGTGCCGGGTCGAGTCGATTGGGCTGCGATCGACCAAGCTGCGCACCGCCGCCAAAAGCACGCTGATCATTGTGCCCAACTCAAAGCTGGTCAACGAAGAGATTGAGAACGTCAGCCGGGCCAAAAAGGTGATGGTGATGCTCTATATGGACTTTGTGCGGCCCCTGCGCGAAGAAGATGCGGCCCTGGTCAAACAGGTCGTCACCCGCAGCACCGAATCGCTGTTTGGCATTGACCCCGGCAGCACTAACATCAGCTTTCCGGCGGCGACCGAGCCTGCTAAAAACGGCGGTTTTGCCGCCAGCCACGCCCGCGTTACGTTCTTTATTTTGGGCTCTAGCGAAAGCTCGATCGAGCTGCGCAAGCGCCTGCTAGAGCTGGCCAATGACAATATCGCCAGCGAGCTGCAGGCCTACGGCATTGAGTTCACCCTGCAAGAGCCGACGGTGTACGTTGAGTCGCCGGTCACGCTGTAGCCTTGTCGCGAGTCAGTAAGTCTGGGAGGCGCTTTTTGTTTGAACGAGTAGCGCAGCAAAACGGTTAGCCTCAAACCCTATTCACGCTGCGGAGTCTAGAATTCTTTAATAGTCAAATTATTGCTCTTGCCCTATATCGATAATACGGTCTACCTCTAAAACCAGTTCGGGAAACGTTGGGGAGGTGAGTTGTTGAGCGGCCTGAAATGGTTGCCCCGGTTGATATTCTTGATCGACTAAATTGTAAATCCATACCATTGGCGTTTTAGGGCTGCCAATAAAGCGAACACCGCCTAAAGCACGGTAGTCTACAATCCAGTACTCAGGTACACCCAGCTTTTCGTATTCGGCCAGCTTGGTCAAATAGTCGTCTTGCCAATTGGTGCTCACAACCTCCACGATTAGCTTGATGGCGTCACTGCTAGAAAGACTGGAGTACTTTTGCCAGTAAGGATCTGTTTTGACCTTCTCCCGGTCGAGAACGATTATGTCTGGGAGATAGCCTTCTCCCTCCCGTAAGGGCTTAATTAAGCACGATTGAGGAATAAAGAGGGGCAGATTTTGCCGCTCAATCTCAAAATCTAGCTTGCGACGAATGAGGGCAATGACTTCTTCGTGGGGGCCAATGGGACGCATTTCTAACATCACTCCATGGCGCAACTCGTAGCGGCCACCGTCTTCGGGGTAGCGCTCTATAAATTCATCAAAGGTTAGTGGGTTAGCGGCGGCTTGAACCATAGCTGACCTGTAGTCGTGTTGAGCAAAAGAGCTTTGTTGATGTTTTAGAGATGTTAGGGTGCACGGCTGCGCAAGGACCGAACCTCGCCCTGGCGTTGTACACCCTAGCCATCACTACGATCGCTTTCGATTACTTCGCTTTAGCCTCCAGAGTTTCTAGACGGCTCTTGAGTTCCTGGTTAGATTTCTTCAGATCGTCAACTTCCTGGCGCAGTTTTTCCACTGCTTTGTCTTTGCCAATCGCTTTTTGCACCTGCTGCACGGCCTCCTCGGCGCGGCGGCGCACGCGGCCATCGGGGGTGTGCTCAGCCAGGCTTTGCAGTACGCTGATGGCCCGCCCGGTCTCAATGCCGCTGAGGGCCGATACCGCCGACACCTGGGTGAGGAAGAAGCTCTCGTGGGCGATCGCATCCAGCCGATCCAAAATTCGCTCCACATTGGGCTTGCTCTGGGCCTTAGAGATCGCCCCCAGGGCGCGAATCGCCGCCAGCCGCAGAGCTTGAGGAGTGCCGGGCTCGGTGTACTTGAGCACCAATTCCAGCGCCGCTTCGGACGATTTGAACTGGCTGAGGGCCGCGATCGCCCCCGATCGCACCACTTCATTCCAGCCCTGGCGCTCGTTGAGAATGGTCTCTAGCAGGGCCAGGGTTTCCTGGTCGTTGGCGCTGCCGTTTAGATCAGCCGCGCCCACCTTACCCAGCGATCGAATGGCGGCGGCTTCGACGTAGTAGCTGGGGTCGCCTTGCTCGGCGATCGCCTTTAGTGACTGATAGCTCTCAGCGGTTTTGATGTCGCCTAGCGATTCCACTACGGCGCGGCGCACGCGGGCTTCGGAGTCTTGCAGACCTTTCAGCAGCCCTGCAACGGCCTGGTCGAGCTTGACCGAGGCCAACTGCTCGGCGACTTCGGCCCGCACGCCCCAGAAGGGTTCGTCGATGAGGGCTTGGCTGAGCGCCTGAACGGCTTCGAGATTGCCTTTCTTGGCCAGGGCGATCGCGGCTTCAATTCGCGACAGCGGGTCGGGGTCGTGCTGGAGCTGGGCCTTGAGTTCCGCCATCGGGTACTCCAGCTCGACGGTCTTGAGGTAGTGGTTGCCCACGTCAAAGCTGACAAAGTCGGGCTTTTGGTCGAGCGGAAAGAACATCGCCTGCTCGCGCTCGTGGATGCGCACAGTGAAGGGCTTGATCTCGACTTTCGCGGCTTTGCCCTTGCCCACAAAGCCAAAGCCAATGGGAATGCGCAGGTCAAACAGGCCGCTGGTGCTGCTGGTGTCGCCGTCTTTGGCCTGGGTTTGGGTGACGGTGAGCTTGGCCAGGTTGCTGTCAACCTCCCAGCTGTAGGCCACTTTGTAGTCGGGGTGGCCGCCGCGCAGCACGTACTGGTCAAACAGGGGGCGCAGGTTGCGGCCCGTGGCCCGGTCGATCGCCCGCAGCAGGTCGATAGTTTCGACGGTCTGGTGGGCATTGCTCTGCACAAAGGTGCGAATCGCCTTCCAGAACAGGGCATCGCCCAGCTCGGCCCGCACCATGTGGTAAACGCAGGCCCCTTTCTCGTAAATGTGGCGATCGTACAGCTCGATCGCCTCCCGATAGACATGAGTCACCATAGGGCGGCGGTAGCGGCTCTTGTCTTCGCTCAGGTAGCTGCGGGCCTCCCCCAGGCGGTAGTAGGCGGCCTCGTCGGGGCCGTACTCCTGCTCGGTCCACATCACTTCGGAGTAGGTGGCCATGCCCTCTTTCACCCAGGCGTGGCTCCAGTGGTTGATCACCAGTAAATCCCCAAACCACTGGTGGGCCAGCTCGTGCACCACCAGCGATTCTGAGCTGCGGTTGTCGAGGGCGGCGCGTTCATCCAGCAGGCAGCGATCGGTCAAGATCGTCACCGAGGTATTTTCCATGCCGCCAAAGATAAAGTCGGCGGCGCACACCTGAGCGTACTTGGGAAAGGCATATTTGTAGCCGTACTTTTCGCTCAAAAATTCCACCATGCGCGGCGTCTTGCCCATGGTGATCTGGCCCTGGTCCTGGCGGCCTTTTTCGACGTAGTAGGTGACGGGAATATCCTGCCACTGGTCTTGAATGACATCGAACTCGCCCACGGCCAGGGCCATCAGGTAGGTAGGGTGTACCTGCTTTTGATACCAGTGGTAGATCTTTTGGTCGCCGTCTTCTTTAGTCTCTACCAGCTCGCCATTGGAGACCACCTGGTACTGGGCAGGCACCCGCACCTTCATCTCTGAGGTGGAGAGCTGGCCGGGATAGTCGAAGCAGGGAAACCAGAAGCGCGAGTCTTCGTCTTCGCCCTGGGTCCACACCTGCACGGGTTTGTCGGGGTAGTGCTGGTCGGGGCCAATGAAGTATAGGCCCCGCTCGGGCTGCACCAGGCGGTAGGCGATCGCAACGGTAAAGCTTTCTTCGGCCACGGTGGGCTGTTTGAGCCGCACGTGCAGGCGCTCGCCGTCGTAGTCAAAGTCTTGCTTGACGCTGCCCACCTTGACCGACTCAATCTGCTGATTGACGGCGTCGAGCACCAGGCTGTCGAGGCCGTCGCGCACGGGGTTAATGCGAATGTTGCAGGTGCCCTCGCAGATTTGCTGCTCCAGATCGAGGTTTAGCTCCAGGGCAATGTGCTCGACCTGGCCGGGGCGATCGGGGTTGTAGTGGGGTTTGGCCCCCGGCATTTCAAACGACTTGTAGCCGTTGTTGTCGTCCAAAAATTCCATTTGAAAAGCGCGGTGGGCGTTGGGCATGGGACCAGTAAACCTTTGCGTGACGTTATCGCTCCAAGGCCGGGGCAGCGGTGCTGTACCACCCCAGGCTACACAGTCTATTCTGACTGGCATAGAGCCATCGTACTGCGAATTTCCTTAGTCCGTAGTCAGAGTGACATTGCTTAAGCTGCGAAGTACTTATAAACAACGCCCCCTATTAGGGTCTCAACTTTCGTCAGCACCGTAGAGTGGGCACTGCCCACTTTTACACCCAGCTATTACCAACCCATCGGGAACACTCCTTGGAGTATCTTCCCTGGCCCCAAATGCCTGATTATCGACGCGCCTACACTCCTGGCGAGGCGATTTTTCTCACCCTGGCAATGGGCAGTGCCCGCCTTACTGACTTTAATTCAAGATGAATGGCTCTAAAATGGTAATCAATCATTCACTACAGCGCTAGCAACAATGACTGATGAAGAGCTTTTAGACCGAATTACCACTGATCCAAAAATCATGGTTGGCAAACCCGTGATTCAAGGGACTCGCCTTACGGTCGAATATATTCTGAATCTTTTGGCCCATGGGACGACGATAGCTGAAATTCTAGAAGAATACGAAGGTTTAGCTAGAGATGATATTCTGGCCTGTCTTTTGTTTGCCTCACGGTCTTTAGAAAGTGCAAGTTTTATGCCTCTAGAGAAGGAGATCGCTTAGTTGCGCTTTTTGGTGGATGAGAACACGGGAGTTGTCGTTTCCCGGTGGTTGAGGAATCTGGGGCATGAGGTCTTTTCTGTATATGAAGAAGCAAGAGGTACAGACGACGACATCATTTTACAAAAAGCCTTTGACGAAAACTGGATTTTGATCACCAGCGATAAAGATTTTGGAGAAAAAGTTTACCGAGAAAGGCAACCTCACTGTGGAGTAATCTTCTTGAGGCTTCAGGATGAACGCTCTGTCAATAAGGTTGCGGTTCTACAAAGGCTATTGGAAAGCTATCCTGATCAATTAGCTTATAATTTTGTGGTGGTGACTGAGAAACGGGTTCGTTTTGCCAAATGAATCACCTACACAACAACCTGATGAAGCATGGATTGGTGAAGTGCCCCATCAGTGGGAGTTTTCGAGTCTTCGGCGGTTTGTCCAGGAATGGGACTCAAGGGGGGGGGGGTTGGGATGCTGCTGTGGAGGGAAAGAGGCAGCGATTGCTTTTGAGGGGAAGGGGTTGGTGGTGGGTGAATAAATGGGGTGGTGGGCAGTGCCCACCCTACGGCTCAGGCAGATGCGTTGCCCTATTAAAACCTATCTTCTTAGGGAACAGAAAAATTGCAGGGCATTGTACATGCTTCATCCTGAAACAGACTGGTGCTGATGGTCTGAGCTATGCTAAGTCCAGCATTGTCAGTTTCGTAGGTTGGATGGAGCGCTAGCGAAATCCAACGATAAGGGGTGTTGGGTTCCACTCCGTTTCACCCAACCTACTGAATTTGGCGGCATGTAATTCTCTACTATCTTCAGCCCACAGATAATCTATGCTTGCTGCATCAAGCCAAATCTTATGATCACTGTTCCCCTCCCCGATGCCCAGTTAATGACCTTTGCCGAGTTCATTGCCTGGAAACCCGACAACCGCCGGTACGAACTTCACCACGGCACCCCCATTGAAATGCAACCGACTGGCGACCACGAGGAGATTATCTCTTTTTTGAACTCGGTGCTGGTGCTAGAAGTTCATCGGCTACAGCAGCCCTTTATGCTGCCCAAGCAAGCCCTCGTCAAACTGCCAGGAGAAGACACCGCCTACCTGCCCGATGTCCTGCTGCTCAACCGCGACGCTCTGCCCCAAGAGCAGGGCTATTTCATTCTAAAAACGGTCTTGAGTGTATCTAGGCCGAATTTACAGAATCGTTCAGCCTGAGCCATATTGGAGAAGGCGTTGGAGCGGTAGAGATTGAGCGCGAAGTTACGAGCGACAG
>NZ_JBNXVS010000036.1:0-68203 GCF_050565655.1 Nodosilinea sp. AN01ver1
TCTAGGAGCGAAATCAGCGTAGGAACTGTCTCCTTTGCATCAGCTCCTATCTCGCCCAGTGCGTTTGCCGCAGCGCTGCGATCTTGTTGATGTTGAGACTCTAGGAGCGAAATCAGCGTAGGAACTGCCTCCTTTGCATCAGCTCCTATTCCACCGAGCGCGTTTGCCGCAGCGTTGCGATCTTGTTGATTTTGAGATTCTAGCAGGGTGATGAGGGCAGGAACCGCCTCCCTTGCATCAGATCCTATGGCACCCAAAGTACCCGCTGCGTTCTGACGGTCGTCTGGATCCTGAGACTGTAGGAGTGCGGTGAGATTTGGAACGGCTTCTTTTGCATAAAGCCTCCTGCTACGTAGTTTCGCTATCGCAGCCTTCCGATGATCAGGGTTCTGAGACTCTAGAAGTGGAATGATCAAAGGAAGGATATCAGCTGGTGCTCCCTTAAGGTTTGGAAGCAGCGACGCTAGTACTTCTTGTCGAGGTTTCCAGAGCAGCGCAGAATCCAGTGGGTCTAGTATACTATCTGGCTTTAAGCCAAAAAAGTCTTCAAATTCCTTTAGAGCAACTTGGGTCGTTGGATCAAAGGTGCCAGTGGGCTGTAGGCGCTGCCCAGTCAGTGGAAAGCCCCAATTGCTAAGCTGAGTTTTTAGTAGGCGTACTTCCTCGCCCGCGTCTCCAAGCTTTAAGGCTGCGCTATCTTCTGGTGCATAACACATCTTGCCGTCTTCAATTACTTTAGCGGTCTGCTCATCCACAACGCCATTCATCAGCAAGCCATGCTGCCGCTGCAAACTTTTGACGGCTGCTGCTGTCACTTCGTCATAGTTATCATTATTCGTTATTGCTTGAGGTAAGCACCATGCTTTACGGAGGCGCTCTTTTAAGTACTCAACGCCTGCACCTGAATCTCCGGGCTGTAGAGTAGTGGTTGCCGCTTCGGTCGATTGGGAGCCTGTGATGTAGGCGCAAAATGCTAGTGACAGCCCCACTAAACCCTTGAGAGGTTTGAGGCTGATACGTGTTGTTTCATCGTTTTGTTCGTAGATGCAGCTACAGTGCAGGTAAGCTAAACCTTCCAGCATTGGCCAACCCTGTGGTAGTGAAAGGAAATTAACATATACCAGCAGGTTTAGTAAGAGAACAAGCGTTTTAGCTGCTTGCGACTACCTAAAGTGGCAAAGGCTTTGATCGCACCCAACACAGCCTTATTTCGCAACCGCCTCCGATTCCAGCGCCGATTGCAGCGTCGTTTGAACCACTGGTTGTGGAGTGGCTTCTTTCACCCGCAGCGTCAGAGGCACCGCGATCAAAAAGCAAACCCCACCCAGCATCACCGCCAGCAGACGATTGTTGTCGAGCAGATGGGCCATAATCCACCCCAGGCCCAAAGAAACAATAATCTCAGGCAGCACAATAAACATGTTGAAAATGCCCATGTAAATGCCGCCTTTGCGAGCCGGTAACGCCCCTGCAAGCATGGCGTAGGGCAACGACAAAAGGCTCGACCAGGCTATCCCCAAACCCAGCATGGGCAGCAGCACCCAGCGGGGCGACGGCACAAACCAGAGCGAAATCAACCCTAGCCCGCCGCAGGTTAGACAGAGCGCGTGGGCGATCGGGCGACTCGTAATCCTCGCCAGACGAGGCAGCAAAAACGACATGCCAAAACAGACCGCGTTGTAGGCTGCAATGCAGATGCCCGCCCACTCAATTCCCTGGCTGTAGAGGGCTGAGGCCTCATCAACTGCGCCAAACAGGTTATGGGCTACCGCCGTTGGAAAGTACAAAAAAACGCAGTACATGCCCAACCAGCTAAACCCCTGCACCCAAGCCAACTGCCGCATAGTGGCAGGCATTTGCCGAAAGGCGGTAAGAATTTCTCGGCCCGTGGCACCGATGCCCAACCGCCGTTCCTGCTGCTCTCGAAACGCATCCATATCGCGGGGAGGCCGTTCTTCAGTGGTGAATACGGTCCACAGAACGGTGCCCAGGAAGAAGACGGCTCCGGTGTAAAACGAAATTTTGACCGCTAAGGGAACATCGTTGGTGGTGCTGGCCTGCACCTTAAAGACATTGGACAACAGCCACGGCAGGGCGGAAGCGAGTACCGCCCCCAGGCCAATAAATAAGCTCTGCATGGCAAAGCCCTTAGTGCGCTGCTTGGGCGGTAGCAAGTCGCTGACAAAGGCCCGAAACGGCTCCATGCTGATATTGGCGGCGGTGTCTAAAATCCACAGTAGGCCAACGGCCATCCACAGGCTGCCCGCGTTCGGCATTAGCAGCAGCGCCAAAGAGCCGAAGATAGCGCCAACTAAAAAGTAAGGGCGGCGACGGCCCAATAGCCCCCAGGTGTTGTCGCTGAGGTTGCCGATGATGGGTTGCACAATCAGGCCGGTGAGGGGGGCCGCTAGCCACAGAATCGGAATTTGATCGGCATCGGCTCCCAGGTGTTCGAAGATGGCGCTGGTATTGGCCATCTGCAGCCCCCAGCCAAACTGAATGCCGAAGAAGCCAATGCTCATATTCCAAAGCTGCCAGAAGTTTAGCTCTGGCTTTGTCTGTGGGGAAGTCAAACGGGGTCTCCAAATGTCGCCGGGGGGGTGCGGTCGTCAGCAGCGACTGACTCGCTCGCAACTTATCGGCACCCAAATTTATGCCACAGCTGGTTGCAACAGATGGAAGGTCTTTATCTGCCGCTAGGCGCGGGATTGCCCAGCGCTATCTGACGGCAGCTCATATGATCTCGATAGGGGTCAAGATGCAACGTCATCTGGAGCCAGCATTGCCAAACAGACTACAGATGCCCCAACTAGGGCTTAGATGTACGGGCGGCGGCGGTTGCGCCAGCTCAAATCTGTAATCTGGATGCTTTAAACGCTAGCGCGTTTGCCGGATGCCGGAGCGGTCGATACACAAATCGTACTGCTGTCTTTATTGTGACGAAGTTTGGGCCAGAGCACCTGCTACCACAGACCGATTGACGGGGCGATCGCCCCCCAGTTTGCCTAAGTATTTCTCTATGAAAACGATTGAATTCAGGTGAATTTTCTGGCTGGTTACGCCGCAACGGCCTCGGCCTGCTCGCGCAGGCGATCGATCAGCTCCTTCAGACCGTAGGGGTTGACCCGGTAGCTGAGCGGGTGGGCGATCAGCCGGGCGGTGCTGTGGTAGAGCACTTCAAGTTCCATCAGGTTGTTTTCTTTCAAGGTTTTGCCGGTAGAGACCAGATCGACGATCGCCTCCGACATGCCGGTAATTGGCCCGAGTTCGACTGAGCCGTAGAGGGGCACAATTTCCACCGGCAAATCCAGGCTCTCAAAGTAGTCGCGGGCGCAGTTGACGTACTTGGAGGCGACCCGGCTGTGGGCGGGCAAATCTAGGGCCGAGCGGTAGGGGCTGTTGGTTTTGACCGCCACCGACAGTCGGCAGCCGCCAAAACCCAGGTCGGCCAGGTGAGCCACGGCGGGCTGTTTCTCGCGCAGCACGTCGTAGCCGACCATACCCAGCTGGGCCTGGCCGTATTCCACGTAGACCGGTACGTCTTGGGCGCGCACCAGCAGCCCTTTGGCCCGTCCGGTGGGGTCGGTAATTTGCAGCTGCCGGTTGGCGCTGTCCTGAAACAGGCTAAAGTCGAGGCCCACGGCCTGAAGCAGGCGAATGCTGTCTTTGAGCATGCCGCCCTTGGGCAGCGCGATGGTAAGCATGGGATTCTTCCTGAGCAATATCTGAATGGATAAGGACGCGCTGGCTGGTGGGCAATGACCACCCTACGGCAGCTCAATATCTTTGCAATTTACGGCGGTTCAGCTAGCGCCAGATCTTGTTAAAGGACTTTTGCTCTCAGCCCGGCCACTTCAGTGCCGGGCTGAGAGGGGATGTTGCTAAACCCGAAATTTTTCGGTGACGCGGCGCATGGCTTCGTTCACGTTGTCGCGGCTGTTGAAGGCCGAAATGCGGAAGTAGCCTTCGCCTGCGGCCCCGAAGCCAGAGCCGGGGGTGCCGACGACGTGGCAGCTGTGCAGCAGCTTGTCGAAAAAGTCCCAGCTGGTGAGGTCGTTGGGGGTTTTGACCCACACGTAGGGAGCGTTGACGCCGCCGTAAACGGCAATGCCTGCGGCGGTGAGCTGTTCGCGAATGATGCGGGCGTTCTCCATATAAAAGTCGATCAGCGCTTTGGTTTGGGCCTGCCCCTCAGGCGAGTAGACCGCCTCAGCTCCGCGCTGCACAATGTACGATACGCCGTTGAACTTGGTGGACTGGCGACGGTTCCACAGGCCGTGGAGGGCGACGTCGCTGCCGTCGGCGGCTTTGCCCATCAGGGTTTTGGGCACCACGGTAAGGGCGCAGCGGGTGCCGGTAAAGCCCGCATTCTTAGAGAACGAGCGAAACTCGATGGCGCAGTCCCGCGCTCCCTCGATCTCATAAATAGAGTGGGGAACCGCAGGGTCGGTGATGAAGGCCTCGTAGGCAGCATCGAACAGAATGATCGAGCCGTGGGCGCGGGCGTAGTTGACCCAGGCCTGCAGGTGCTCTTTACTGGCGACGGCCCCGGTGGGGTTGTTGGGGAAGCAGAGGTAGATCAGGTCTACCTTTTCGGTAGGGATGCTGGCGGTAAAGGCGTTCTCGGCGCTGATGGGCAGGTAGGTGAGGCCGCCGTACTCGCCCTTTTCGTTGGCGGGGCCGGTGTGACCAGCCATTACGTTGGTGTCAACGTAGACGGGGTAGACCGGGTCGGTGACGGCGATCGAGTTGTTGCTGCCGAAGATATCTAAGATGTTGCCGCAGTCGCACTTGGAGCCGTCGGAGATGAAAATTTCGCTGGCGTCGATGTCGCAGCCCCGGCTTTGAAAATCGTGCTGGGCCACTTTTTCGCGCAGCCACAGGTAGCCCTGCTCGGGGCCGTAGCCCTTGAAATTGTCGCGATCGCCCATATCTTCTACCGCTTTGACCATAGCGGTGCGGCAGGCCTCGGGCAGCGGCTCAGTAACATCGCCAATGCCCAGTTTGATAATTGGCGCGTCGGGGTTGGCCTCGGCAAAGGCCGCCACTCGACGGGCAATTTCAGGAAACAGGTAGCCCGCTTTGAGCTTGAGATAGTTGTCGTTGATGGTGGCCATGGGGCGTTGCGCAGTGGTTATGGGTAATGGTTACGGTTACTTAAACCAGGGTACAGCAAGGGTACAGCCCTACGGCGAACTGTTGCGTGTCCTAGGCCGCAAACCCTCGGTTACCGCCATCGTTGGGCCACTGCTTTTGGGTGTCACGGTAGATGCGTTGAGGAAATAGCCCCAAACGCTACTATGGGGTGTCGCTACTACGGCCCAACCATGTCCGGCAATACCTCTGGCGCGCCCCTGGGCGAAAAGCTCTACGAAGGCAAGGCCAAAATTATTTACGCCACCGATGACCCGGCGGTGTTGATCACTTACTTTAAAGACGACGCCACCGCCTTTAACGCTCAAAAGCGGGGGCAGATTGTCGACAAGGGGCCGATCAACTGCGCCATTTCTACCTATTTATTTCGCCAGCTGGAGGCAGCGGGGATTGCAACGCACTGGTTGGAAACCACGGGCGATCGCACTATGCAGGTCAAAGCTCTCCAGATCATTCCGCTCGAAGTGGTGGTGCGCAACCTGGCGGCGGGCAGCCTGTGCAAACAGACCGGCCTGCCCCTGGGCCAGCGCCTGGATCCGCCCCTGGTCGAGTTTTACTACAAAAACGACGAGCTGGGCGACCCGCTGCTGACGGGCGATCGCATTCGCGCTATGGCGATCGCCAGCGAGGAACAGATCGCCACCCTGCGCCGTCTTGCCCTCAGCATCAATCAAATCCTGACCGACTTCTTTGCGGGTTGCGCCATTACTCTAGTCGACTTCAAGCTAGAGTTCGGCGTTGACGCCCAGGGGCAGATCCTGCTGGGCGACGAAATCAGCCCCGACACCTGCCGTCTGTGGGATCAGTCCACCGACGACGAAACCCAGCGGGTGCTCGACAAAGATCGATTTCGGCAGGACCTGGGCCAGGTCGAAGCGGCTTACCAGCGTGTGCTAGAGCGGGTGCTGGCACAATCAACCAAGAATTAGCACCATCGATGCGGTAGAATTTGTCCGATTGCGGGGGCAGCGGCCCGCCCCAGGGCTATTTTCCCTGGCTCTAAGCCCGGGAGATGGGCCTTTGATTGGTGTGTGGACGTGTTTAGCAGGTGTGTTTTAGATGCGGGTATCTTCTAATTATTTATTAGCTGTTTTGGCGACTTCAGGGCTAGTAGGGCTGGCTCCAGCTCCAGCTCAGGCCAACCCAGCCGTTCCAGAACTGCGCCAAGACTCTTCTCCTGAATCTGGTCAGGCTGTTGATTCAGCCTATAGCCAGAGCGCCTCATCCCTAGCTGCCCCAGTAGTCGCCCCAGAGCCCAACTCCGCCGCAGCTAACGGTACCCTCGATTTTGGACTGACGCAGCCCGATGCGGGCAGTAGCCCTGTTGCTGAGGTACTGCAGGGAGCCATCGACAGCTACCGCGCTAGCGATGGCGAAGCGACGGCAGAGCCTGCGGCCGTTTCCTTGCCCATCGCCGGTCCAGACGCGATTCAGCCGCAGAGTGCCCAGCTAGCTCAGACCCCCAGCACTCCGCGCGAGATTAGCCCCGAAGAAGCCCAGCGCATTCTAGACGGAGCCGTGCAGCGCCGCAGTCAGCCTCAGCCTGCGCCCAACCAGCCGGGGCAAACCGAAACCCCTGACGAGTCAGACCCCGATAACGAAACCCCTGACGAAGCGGCGGAAGAAAATCCCGAAACTCCGGAAGAAGCAGCGGAAGAAACTGAGGAGGCTCAAGAAGCCGAAGAGCCTCGGGTGCTAGTAGCCGAGGTGCAGGTGCAGCCCACCCAGGGAGAGCTGGATCCCTCCCTCGAAAACCTCGTCTACAGCGTCATTGACACTCAAGCCGGACGCACAACTACGCGCACCCAGCTTCAGCAGGATATCAACAGTATTTTCGCCACTGGCTTTTTTGCCGATGTCGATGCCCAACCCGAAGACACCGACCTCGGGGTACGGGTGACATTCGTAGTGCAGCCCAACCCGGTGCTGACCGATGTGCGGGTGCAGGGCAACGAGGTGCTGCCCCAGACCGTAGTCGATGAAATTTTCGACGAGCAAAAGGGCGAAATCATCAACTTGATTGACTTCCAGGAGGGCATCCTAGAGCTCAACCAGTGGTATCAAGACCAGGGTTATGTGCTGGCCCAGGTAGTGGCAGCACCGCAGGTTTCGCCGGAGGGAGTCGTTACTCTAGAAGTAGCCGAAGGGGTGATCGAAAGCATCGAAGTGCGCTACATCAACGATCTGGGTCAGTCCGTTGATGATGAAGGAAACCCTGTTCGGGGACGAACCCGTCCGTTTATCATCACCCGAGAATTTGAAACCGAGCCCGGCGAGGTGTTCAACCAGGCCCGGATTGAGCAAGACTTTCAACGGGTGTTTGGCCTAGGCATTTTTGAGGATGTGGTGCCGGGGCTAGAGCCGGCAGAGGATGACCCCCGTCAGGTCAAAGTAATTGTCAACGTCTCTGAGCGCAATACGGGCTCGGTGGCGGCAGGTTTGGGCTTTAACTTTACCGGCGATCTGTTTGGTACCGTCAGCTTCCGGCAGGATAACTTTGGCGGTAACAATCAGAAGTTTAGCGCCGAGGCCCAGCTCAGCACCCGAGAACTTCTCTTTGATCTGTCCTTTACCGATCCCTGGATTGCGGGCGACCCCTTCCGCACCTCCTACACCGCTACCGCCTTTGCTCGTTCAGCCAACAACCTCAACTTTGAGGATGGCCCCAACCCCATTGATCTCCCTAACGGCGATCAGGTGCGCATTCGCCGTCTGGGTACCGGCATTACTTTCAGCCGTCCCCTCGACAACGGCTGGACGGTGGCCGTAGGTACTCTGTATCAAAACGTATCGGCTCGCGATCAAGGGGGCCGAGTCAACGCGGTAGATGCGGCGGGTAACCCCCTGACCGCCAGCAGTAGCGGGGTAGATGATCTGTGGACCTTCCCAGTTAGCGCTACTCTCGATCGCCGCAACGACGCCTTTAACCCCACCAGCGGCAGCATTCTGCGTCTCAATACCGAGCAGTCCATCCCGCTGGGGCGCGGCAGCATCTTTATGAACCGGCTGCGGGGCAGCTACAGCTACTACATTCCCCTCAGCCTGCTGAACTTCTCCGAGGGTCCCCAGGCGCTGGCTTTTAACATTCAGGCGGGCACCATCATAGGCGATGTACCTCCCTACGAAGCTTTTGCGCTGGGCGGCACCAACTCCATTCGCGGCTATGACGAAGGCGAGGTGGGCAGCGGCCGCAGCTACGCCCAGTTCACCGCCGAGTATCGGTTCCCACTGTTTTCGTTCCTGGGTGGGGCCCTCTTTGTAGACGTCGGTAGCGACCTGGGCAGCGGTAATGCCGTACCCGGTGCCCCCGGACCATCGCGGGGCAAGCCCGGCTTTGGTATTGGCTATGGGGCTGGGGTACGGCTCTCAACTCCACTAGGCCCTCTGCGCATTGACTACGGCTTTAGCAATGAGGGGCAAGGACGGATTCACTTCGGCTTTGGGGAGCGTTTCTAATGGCTCAAACCAGTTCTGAGGCTGCGATGTCGCGCCAGGACGGCTGGAGCTATACCCCAGCTCAAACTACCCTGGCTCGTGCTGTGACCCGCGAGGGCATTGGGCTGCATTCTGGGACTACCACCGCTGTCACCCTGCATCCGGCAGAACCTGGTCAGGGGCGCTGCTTTGTGCGTACCGATCTGCCAGGGCAGCCTACTGTGCCCGCCAATCTGGAGGCAGTGAAACCGACCATGCTCTCCACCGAGCTGCGCCAGGGAGAAGCGGCGGTGCGCACCGTCGAGCATCTGCTGGCGGCCCTGGTCGGTTTGGGTATTGACAATGTTCGCATTGAGATTACTGGCCCGGAGGTGCCGCTGCTCGACGGGTCGGCCCTGGGCTGGGTTGAGGCACTGCGTCAGGCTGGGCGACACATTCAGTCTGAGCCCCGGTCTGTAGCCCGCCTCAGTCAGCCCGTGACGGTTACCCACGGCGATGCCTTTGTGGCGGCCTTCCCGGCCCCAGCGCTGCGGTTTACCTACGGTATTGACTTTGAGGTGGCGGCCATTGGCAATCAGTGGTTTAGCTGGTCCCCCGAGGCTGACCCCTTTAGCCTTGAGGGATTTGCCACCGCTGTAGCCCCAGCCCGCACCTTTGGTTTGGCCCACCAGGTCGATCAGCTGCGGGCCAGCGGGTTAATTCAGGGCGGTAGCTTAGACAACGCGCTGGTGTGTGGTGAGGAGGGCTGGCTCAACCCGCCCCTGCGGTTTGACAACGAACCCGCTCGCCATAAAATGCTGGACTTAATCGGTGATTTAAGCCTGCTGGGCAGTCTGCCGATCGCCCACATTGTGGCCTACAAAGCTAGCCACCGTCTGCATGGCGAGCTGGCAGCCGCCCTGGTTTCGGCCCTGGACTACGGCGAGGGTACCCTCTAGTGGCAAAATCAAGCTAGACAACTTGCCTATTTCACCTATTGTTCTTGATCCATCTACTGTGATTGACGTAACTGCATCCAGCCCTGTGACTACCACCCTAGATCCAATCGAAGCGGCCCCGGCAGAGAGTACTGCGGCAAATTCCTGCAAGACCTGCTATAGTGCCGAAGAAATTTATGCGCTACTGCCCCACCGCTACCCCTTTGCCTTAGTCGATCGCATCATTGACTATGTGCCGGGTAAGCAGGCCGTTGGCCTCAAAAACGTCACCTTCAACGAACCTCATTTTCAGGGGCATTTTCCCGGTCGGCCGATTATGCCGGGGGTGCTGATTGTTGAAGCCATGGCCCAGGTTGGCGGCATTGTGCTGATGCAGGTGCCGGGGGTTGAGGGGCTGTGCGTTTTTGCCGGTATTGACAAGGTGCGGTTTCGCCGTCCGGTGGTGCCCGGAGATCAGCTGGTGATGACCGTCGAACTCCTGGCCATGAAGCGGCTGCGGTTTGGCAAAATGCACGGGCGGGCCGAAGTTGATGGACAGCTGGTCTGCGAGGGCGAGCTGATGTTTTCGGTGGTGGAGTCTCCGACTCCTCAGGGGAAATAGGTAAATAATGTGTCTATGTTGCAAACCCTGGGTTCTGGAGGCGGGCCGTTGACTACCCTGATTCATCCCACGGCAGTGGTTCATGAGGGCGCTCATCTGCATCCTACGGTTAAGGTTGGCCCCTATGCGGTTATTGGCGAGCAGGTAACGATCGGCCCCGGTACCGAAATCGGGGCTCACGTGGTGATCGACGGTGACACCACAATTGGAGCCCAAAACCGGATTTTTCCGGGAGCGGCCATTGGCTTAGAATCGCAAGACCTCAAGTATGACGGCTCCATGAGCCGGGTGGTGATTGGCGACAACAACCTGATCCGCGAGTACGTCACCATCAATCGGGCTACCGATGCGGGGGCTGCCACCCTGCTGGGCAGCAACAACTTGCTGATGGCCTACTCCCACGTGGCTCACAACTGCGTGGTAGAAGACCATGTGATCATTGCCAACTCGGTGGCCCTGGCTGGGCATGTATACGTGGAGTCGGGGGCGCGCATTAGCGGTTTAGTGGGCGTGCATCAGTTTGTGCATGTTGGCCGGCTAGCGATGATTGGCGGCCTCAGCCGCATCGATCGCGATGTGCCGCCGTTTACGCTGATCAACGGCAACCCGGCCTACGTGCGGGGGCTCAACCAGGTGGGTTTACAGCGGGCGGGCCTGACGGCTGATCCCCAGGCCTATCGGGAGCTGAAACAGGCCTATCGTCTGGTCTATCGCTCGGGCGAATCGCTGAGTAATGCGGTCGCCAAGCTGGGCCAGAGCGGTGGCAATGAGCTGGTCAGCCACTTTAGCCAATTTTTGCAGGCGGCTATCCAGCCCGATCGCCGGGGGTTGACCCCAGGCCGACGGCTGAGCAAGCACAGCGATGACGACTAGTCTGGGAGCGGCACGAGGCATGGATCAGCCCAGCCGAAAGCGAGTCTTTATTAGCACCGGCGAGGTGTCTGGCGATTTGCAAGGGGCGCTGCTGATCGAGGCGCTGCGCGATCGCGCCCGCGATCGCCACATTTCCCTCGACATTACCGCCCTGGGCGGGCCGCGTATGGCGAAAGCTGGGGCGACGCTGGTGGGTGAAACCACAGGTATTGGCTCAGTGGGTATTTTTGAGGCGCTGCCCTACCTGCTGCCCACCCTGCGAATTCAGCGCCAGGCCAAACAGGCTCTGGACGCTAACCCGCCCGATATCGCCGTTTTGATCGACTACATGAACCCCAACCTGGCGATGGGTGACTACCTCAAAGACCAACATCCCCAGGTGCCGGTGGTCTACTACATTGCCCCGCAGCAGTGGGTGTGGGCCTTTTCAGAAAAAGATACCCAGCGGCTGGTGAGCTGTAGCGATCGCATTCTGGCCATCTTCAGAGCCGAGGCCGACTACTACCAGGGCTTTGGGGCCGAGACTACCTGGGTGGGCCACCCCCTGGTCGATCGCTACCCCGGCCCTGCCGACCAGGCCGCCGCTCGCCAGCAGCTGGGGATATCGCCAGTTGCCCCGGTCGTTACCCTGCTGCCCGCCTCTCGCCGCCAGGAGGTCAAGTATCTAATGCCCGCCATCCTCAAAGCGGCCCAGAGCATTCAGGCCCAGTGCCCTGAGGTCACGTTTTTGCTGCCGGTGTCGATACCGGCGCTGCAGGCCAGCTTTGAGCAGGGGGTGGTGGCCCACGGGCTGAACGGGCGAGTGATCACCGAAGACAGCCAGGTTGCGATCGCCGCCGCCGATGTCGCCATTACCAAGTCGGGCACCGCTAACTTAGAAATCGCCCTGATGGACGTGCCCCAGGTGGTGGCCTACCGCATTCATCCCCTCAGCGCCCGCATTGCCCACTATCTGCTCAAGTTCGACGTGCCCTACGTGTCGCCGGTCAACCTGGTGGTCAACCAGCCGGTGGTGCCCGAGTTTTTACAGTGGCAGGCGACACCAGAGGCGATCGCCGCCGCCGCCCTCACCCTGCTACACGACGAAACCGCTCGCCAAACCATGCGATCGGGCTACGCCAAAATGCGCGCAGAACTGGGCCCACCTGGTGCTTGCCAGCGCACGGCGGATCTGATTCTAGATGCTCTGGCCGAACGCCAGCCGGTAGAATTGGCCTGAAACTGTTGAAGCGTTCCTAAAGTCACTACAATTGTTATGCTTTGCCGGAGAGAGGCCGGGCTGTCACATTCAGACAGAGCGGTCCGTGGTGATAGGAGGATCTAGTGAATATAACCGAGCTATTTGCCCGTGGCGGCATTGCCATGTGGCCGCTGCTCTTACTGTCAATTTTGGCGGTAGGCACCATTTTGGAGCGGATTTGGTTCTGGTCGCGCATTTTGACCCGCGAGCGCGAAGTCTCGGGTCGAGTGCTGGAGGCCGCCCGCCGCGACTGGCCCGCCGCTGGCGAGATTGCCCAACGCTCTAGCCTCCTGCCGATGGGGCGCTTTCTCTCGGCCCCCCTCAAACTGCAGACGCCCGACCCCGAAGTGTTTCGCCTGGCCCTAGAAACCGCCGCCAACGAAGAACTTGCCATTATGGGGCGAGGCGACAAAATTTTAGAGGCCGTCATTGCCCTGGCCCCGCTGCTGGGGCTTCTGGGTACGGTGCTGGGGCTAATCAACTCCCTGGGGTCGATTCAGATTAGCGACCTGGGCAGTGGCGACGCCACCGCAGGCACCTCCCTGGGCATTAGCGAGGCGCTGATTAGCACCGCCGCTGGCCTGATTATTGCCATTACGGCATTGGCTTTTTACCGGCTGTTTCAGGGATTTATCTTTGGTCAGGCGAAGATGTTTCGCCAGGCGGGCAGCGAGCTAGAGCTGCTCTACCGTCAGAGCTGGGCGCAGCGCTACGGTCTGTCTCCAGTGCCTGAACCCCTGCCTGCGGTAGCCCCAGTGCCTTCCGGTGAGCCCAATTCGTCTACTGCCGACGCTGCGCCTTCGACGGAGATTCCCTCGCCATGAAAGTAGACCTGCTCGACACGCCTTCCCAGGACGTGCGCCTGGAAATTGTGCCGCTGATCGACGTTATTTTCTGCATTCTGACCTTCTTTATTCTGGCGGCGGTGGGCCTGACTCGTCAGCAGGCCATTGATCTCGATCTGCCGACGGCCAATACGGGGCAGCCGCTGCCCGGCCAGGTAGGAGAGGGGGCCGATCGCCTCTACGTCAGCGTTGATGGTTTGGGCCAGGTCTACCTCGACCAGCAGCCGGTCACCCTCGATCTGCTCACCGATGTGCTGCTGCAGTTTAACCAGGTCAACCCCGGCGGGCTAATTGTGCTCTATGCCTCCCGCGATGCTCGTTACGAAGACGTAGTGACGGTGCTCGATCAGCTGCGGGCGGTGGGGGGCGATCGCGTTGCCCTGGCCACCTTACCCAGCGATACCACTCTAGGGCCTGGAGAAGCTGAGCCCAGCCTGCAAGATCCCAACCTGCCGGAAGGGTTGCCCCAGGATGGCCTGAATGGATTTCCCCAGGATGGCCTCGATGGTCAAGAACTACCCCCCGGATTTGAGCAGCCTGGTGGCGATCCCTTTGCGCCTCAGTCGCCGCTTTTCCCTAGCGAACCAGCGTCGCCGCGGCAGCCCGCCCCCAGCCCAGAACCACAGCCCGACAACTAGGGCGTGCCATCAAGCCTGGCTACAATCTCGATTCGCAGCATTATCACGTTCGCTGCAAAGAACAGGCTAAACCCGTCCAGAAACAGGGCCAAAACTCAGCCCTAAGATAGATACCAGCAGTCCAGCTTTCCAGTTTGATGGGGGAGCCTGGGTTGGCCGGTACTGAGTCTCAGGGCTCAGATTGTGCATAGACTGCATATAGATTGCGTTGGTTGTGCGGCGAGCCTGGGAGCGATAGATTTCCAGGCTTTGTTTTGCGCAATAGATCCTTTTTAAGATGGCTAAACCTCAGCCGCAAAAGGCTGAGTCTGATTCTGTTGGCCCTGGTCATTGCGGCTGGGGCGCTGCTGTTTGGGGCCTACGTGCGAGCCCAGCAGCCCGTCACTATTTCCTTTTTGCTGCGGGCTGTCGAAGCCGACCAAATGCAGGGGCTAGCCGACCAGTTCATGGCCGAAAATCCCGACATTCGCATTGAGATGGTGCGCGGCCCTAACGCCGCTGATGCGGTTGAAAACCTCTACACCACCTCTTTTTTGCTGGGCGATTCGCCCTACGACATCCTCTTTTCAGACGTGGTGTGGATTCCCAAGTTTGCCGCCGCCGGGTGGCTGATGGATCTCTCCGATCGCGTCAGTGAAGCTAACCTGGCTGACTTTCTAGAGGCCGATGTCGCTGCTGGTATCTATCAAGATGGCTTTTACCGCATGCCCTTTCGCTCCGACATGGGCATGCTCTACTACCGCACCGACCTGCTCGATCAGGTGGGGCTACAGCCCCCCGAAACCTTTAGCGATTTAATTGCGGCCTCTGAAACCATGCAGGGCCAGACCGACGTGAACTGGGGCTTTGTGTGGCAAGGCCTGCAGTACGAGGGGCTGGTCACCAACTTTGTTGAACTGGTGGCGGGCTACGGCGGCTTTTGGATTGACCCCGAAACCTTAGAAGTCGGCCTCGATCAGCCCGCTGCAATTCAGGCCACCGAATTTATGAAAGGCGTGATTGCCCAGGGCATTTCTCCCCCCGGTGTGACAAATTACATTGAGGAAGACGCCCTGCGACAGTTTGAGAACGGCAATGCGGCGTTCATGCGCAACTGGCCCTACGCCTGGGCCGAGGCTAATGGCGAGGGCTCGCCGGTAGCGGGCAACATCGCGCTCAAACCCATGGTACACAGTGCCGACGAGCAACCTGCCGCCTGCTTGGGCGGGTGGGGTTTCGGCATTTCTGCCACCACTCCTCACCCTGAGGAGGCGTGGCGGGTGGTGGAATTTTTCACCAGCCCTGGCCCAATGAAGGATTTCATTACCGAATTTGCCTACGTACCCAGCCGCCGCGCCCTGTTTACCGACCCGGAGGTGCTGGCGGTATTCCCCCACTACGAACAGCTGCTAGAGGTGGCCGATACCGCTGTTCCGCGACCCCCAGTGGGGCAGTACGCCCAGCTCTCAGACATTCTGCAGCGCTACCTGAGCGCTGCCATCACCGACCAGATGACCCCTGAAGCTGCTATGACGGCGGCTGCAGGCGAAAGCCGCCGTGTCCTGGGCGTTGAGGGATAGGCGATTTTGGTCTTTAGAACAGATGGCCTAAATATAAGGTTCAAAATTCAGAGTTCGACACTCTCTACCGACTACTTATCCGCCCATTCATCCACCCACCTACTCACCCACTCTCATGACCAGGGATTACATTCGAGAACGACAACAGCGAACCGGCTTGCTGCTGCTGCTGCCGGCGGCGCTGCTGCTGCTGTTGGTCTATGCTTTCCCCATTTTGCGGGCCTTCTGGCTGAGCTTTTTTACGGAGAACCTCAGCAATAACCTGGAGCCTGTGTTCAGTGGCCTGGACAACTACGCGCAGATGGCCCAGGACGGGCGGTTTTGGCAAAGTATGCGAAATACGGCTGTTTTTACCGTATTCACCCTGATTTTTGAGCTGATTTTGGGTCTGATTATTGCCCTCTGCCTCGACCAGGCCTTTCGGGGTCGGGGCTGGGTGCGAACGATCGCCATTCTGCCCTGGGCTTTGCCCACCGCCCTGATTGCCCTGGCCTGGCGCTGGATTTTTAACACCGAGTTTGGCGTCTGGAACGACCTGCTGATGCGGCTACAGCTGATCGCTGGCCCGATCAACTGGCTGGGCGAACCCCTGTGGGCCATGGTGGCGGTGATCGGGGCCGACGTTTGGAAGACGACCTCGTTTGTGGCAATTTTGCTGCTGGCGGGGCTGCAGTCGATTTCCCAAGACCTCTACGAAGCCCACGCCCTGGATGGGGCCAGCCCCTGGCAGAGCTTTCGGCAGATCACGCTGCCGCTGATTGCGCCGCAGATTGTGATTGCCCTGCTGTTTCGCTTCGCCCAGTCCTTTGGCATTTTCGACCTGATTCAGGTGATGACGGGCGGTGGCCCTGGCGGTGCGACAGAAATGGTGTCGATCTATATCTACGCCGCTGTCATGCGCTATCTCGACTTTGGCTACGGCGCGGCCCTGGTGACGGTGACGTTTCTGGTGCTGGTGGCGGTCGTGGCGCTGGCGGCGCTCTACATTTCGCGCCTGCGGGCCAGTACGGAGTGAGCTTAATTTTGGATTTTGGATTTTGGCGCAGAAGCCGCTTAATCCCTAATCCAAAATCCGCAATCCCCAATCCCCAATCCCCAATTCAAAATCCCATGACCACCGTTCCTCAAACCACTCCCGCTCCTTCTCAAACCAGCGATCGCGGCATTCCCTGGATGCGGGTGCTGCTGTGGGTGGCGATCGCCTTTACGGTCATCTTTAGCCTGGCCCCGGTGCTGTGGCAAGTGCTGACCTCGATCAAAACCAACGCCGCCATCACCGCCGACTCGGTGGTGTACTTTCCTGGCCTCGACCAGCTCACCTTTGACCACTACCTAGATCTGTTTCGGCGCAACCAGTTTCACCTCTACATGTTCAACAGCGCCCTGGTCGCGATCGTGTCTACGGTGCTGTGTCTGGCGCTGGGGTCCCCTGCGGCCTATGCCCTGGCTCGCCTGCGGGTTCCCGGAGAGCAGGTGATTTTGGCGCTGGTGCTGGTGGTCACGCTGTTCCCGTACATTTTGCTGTTTTTAGGCCTGCTCGAAGTGGTGCGGGCCTTTGGGTTGGCTAACAACTACCTGGCGCTGATTATTCCCTACACCGCCATTAACCTGCCCCTGACTATTCTGGTCATGCGCAGTTTCTTTCAGCAGCTGCCCAAAGATTTAGAAGACTCGGCCCGCGTGGACGGCTACAACACCCTGCAAATGCTGGGCCGCATTGTGCTGCCCATGACCCTACCCGCCCTGGTCACCACCGGCATTCTAGCCTTTATCTTTGCCTGGAATGAGTACCTGTTTGCCCTCACTTTCATGACCCGCGAAGAGATGAAAACCATCCCCGTCGCCGCCGCCCAGCTCGGCGGCACCACCCTGTTTGAAGTACCCTACGGCCCTCTGGCCGCCGCCACCGTAGTTGGCACCCTGCCCTTGGTGCTGCTGGTGCTGTTCTTCCAGCGCCGCATTGTGCAGGGCCTCACCTCAGGCTCAGTGAAGGGATAAGTAGGTGGATGGGTAGATGGGTGGATGAGCCTAGAAATTTCAACCCACTCGCCCACCCATCCACCCGCCCACCCATCCACTCGCCCACTCACCTACTCACCTACTCCCCAAGATCATGGCTAAACTCGAACTGCAAAACCTCACCAAAGCCTACAGCCGCGACATTGTGCCGGTGAAAAAGCTCAACCTGACGGTGCAAGACAACGAGTTTTTGACCCTGGTGGGGCCGTCGGGCTGTGGCAAGTCAACGATTCTGCGGTTGATTGCGGGGCTGGATCAGCCCACTGAGGGCCGGGTGATGATTGGCGATCGCGATGTCAGTCCGCTACCACCGGGCGATCGCAACATCGCCATGGTGTTCCAGAGCTATGCTCTTTACCCCCACATGACGGTGGGCGAGAATGTGGCCTCAGGTCTCAAGCTGCGCCATCTGCCAGCGGGCGACATTCAAAAGCGGGTGCAGGAGGTATCGGCGGTGCTGGGTCTCGACCCCCTGCTCGATCGCAAACCGGCCAAGCTGTCGGGTGGTCAGCGGCAGCGGGTGGCCCTGGCCCGCGCCCTGGTGCGCAACCCCGACGTGTTTTTGCTCGACGAACCGCTCAGCAACCTGGATGCGCTGCTGCGCGAGCAGGTGCGGGCCGATCTAAAGCAAATTTTTGCCGACCAAAAGTCGCCCATTGTCTACGTCACCCACGACCAGACCGAGGCCATGACCCTCTCAACTAAGGTGGCGGTGCTGAGCAACGGCTATCTGCAACAGCTGGGCCACCCCCACGAGATCTACAAAACCCCGGCTAATCGGTTTGTGGCCAGCTTTATCGGCAGCCCGCAAATGAACCTGATTCCCCTCAGCCGCACGGGCAATGATGTGGCGATCGGCAATTTTCGGGTGCCGCTGCCCGCTGGGGTGCAGTCCCCCTCGGTTGTGCTCGGCATTCGCCCCGAGCACCTGCGGCTGCCTCGCCCAGATGATGCGCTGACCGTCACCGGCGACGTATTTTTGGTCGAAAACCTCGGCATGAGCGACCTGGTCAGCTTGCGGGTACAGGGCGACCCCAGCCTCACCCTGCGAGCGCTGCTGCCCGCCGATGCCACCTGGAGCAAAGAAAACCTTACCCTGGCCCTGCCGCCAGAAACCATTCACTGGTTCGACGGCGAAACCGAACAGCGGCTCAACGCCTGATATTCCGTTGAACTTTTCTCACGCCAAACGTGGGGTAAGGTAAGGAATTTAATGCCATTAGGTCTGCCCAATGCTGCCGACTCTGCAAAACGCCTACCAGTACGCGCTGGACAACAGCGATCGCCTCATCGCCGCTCTGCAACAGCACCTGCTGCTGGTGGCGGTGCCCCTGGCGATTGGGCTGGTGGTGGGCCTGCCGCTGGGTCTGTGGAGTGCGCGATCGCGGATTGTTTCTACCGTTATGCTCAACAGCTTCAACGCGCTGCGGGTGATCCCTAGCCTGGCGGTGCTGTTTCTGGCGGTGCCGGTGCTGGGGCTGAGCTTTTCGGCGGCGGTGCTGGCCCTGACGCTGCTGGTGATGCCGCCGATTCTCATCAGCACCGACGTGGCCTTCAGAAACATTAGCCCCGCCATTCGCGAAGCAGCGACAGGCATGGGCATGCCCCCCAGCGACATTCTCAAAACCGTTGAAATTCCCCTGGCGCTGCCGGTGATCATCGCAGGCATCAAAACCGCTACGGTAGAGGTAATCGCCAGCGCTACCCTGGCGGCCTTCGTGGGCGCGGGCGGATTGGGAGCCTTTATTGTGCTGGGCTTTGCCGCCTACGACCCGGCCATTTTGCTGGTGGGGGCGGTGCCCGTGGCACTGCTGGCGCTGCTAGCGGAGCTGGGTTTGAGTGCCGTGCAGCGAGCCGCCCAGGCTCCAGGGGTACGATCGGCGTAAGGTTACGGTTGGATTGTGCTAAAGCCTTTTAATGTTGAAAGCTGACCTTTGGCACCGTGCATATTCGACTTTTAACGGCCATTCTTTAAAGTCTGCCCTAAAGCTTATTTTTGAGCGAATTGCAGTTGTGTAATTACAGGTTGATGGTCTGAGCCACCGTGATCGCCCACATGAGCTTTTATAGCTTGTAGGTCGGCAGTGTGCCATACATAATCGAGCCTTTGAACTGGAAAAGGGATAGCACCAATTCGTAATGTATGCCCCAACCCCCATGCAACGTCTTGAAAGCTATCGACCAGAATGGAGCGCAACTGAGCGTAGGTTTGGGAGGTGTCAGTCATGTTGCAGTCGCATACCACTACTGTAGGATAACGGCGGTTTTGAATTTCCTGACTCAGGGTTTCTACTTCAGCAGCACGGCGGGTATAGCGATCTTTTGTCTCAGCAGCAAACCGATTCAACGGAAAGAGCGGCATATTGTTGGGGGCTAGATGAGCAACAATAACCGACAGCAATTCACCATTAATATCAACGACAACCTCAATCCCTCGTTCTAGGGGCGGGTTAGGTAAAGGCTGCGTCGAAACAATCGGAAATCGACTGACGAGGCCAACGGTGTGATAGAGGTCGCTCTGGTGAAAGGTGGTGTAGGGGTAATCGGGTAAAGCCGCCGTTAGCACCGCTGTGTTGGGGAGACGAATTTCCTGAAAGCCAACAATATCTGCATCGGCGGCTGCGATCGCCTGCGCTATTCGATCATAATTCTCATTGCTCCACAAAATATTGAAGCTCATAACGTTGACCGTTGCTTGTGGCGTTAACCCCGACCTTGAAAAGGACGGCAGCAGCAGATCGCCAAAAAGACCTACGAATATGGCAATAGGAATCGCCAACCCAAAGACCAAACGCCGCTGCCGAAACAGCATTCCTAGGGGAAGCAAAAAGACAACGGGTACAAATAGGTAGAATGCGATCGTATTCAGCAGCGCCAGCCACCAAAACTGGTCAAAGAAAATCAGGCGCAAGCCAAACCAAACTATGATTGAACCGATATAAAACCAGCCCAGAAACTTTAGTGAATAAGAAAGGTTAGCTTTAAGTTTTCTGCGGGATATAGGCATAACAAAAATAAGTTTGCTCTGATAATTTACCGCAAACGTCCATCGGGTCAGGACAAATTTACCGTAGGGGCATCGCACTGCAATGCTCCTACCAAAGGATGCCGCATCAGGATGACTCTTACATAAAAAAGAACTTTTACAATTTCTTCAGGCGTCGCTGGGGTTGGGCGTAGTGCTCCAGGGCCAGCAGCAGGCCGTTGATGACCAGGGCTAGGAGGGCTACCGCGATCGCGCCCGCCACGATTTTGTCATAGCGGTTGGTCTGAATGCCGTCGAACAGCAGCTTACCCAGGCCGCCCGCGTTGAACTTCGCACCAATGGTCGCGATCGCAATCGCGACAATCGCCGCAATTCTCACCCCAGCCAAAAACACCGGCAGCACCAGGGGTACCTGCACTCGCCACCAGCGCTGGCTGACGCTCATGCCCATGCCCCGCGCCGCCTCCAGCACGGCGGGGTTAATACCCGCCAGGCCCACGGTCAGGTTGCGCACCAAAATGACCTGGGTGTAGAGTACCATCGCCACAATCACCGAGGTGGCGTTAAGGCCAAACAGGGGTACCAAAAAGATAATCAGCGCCAGGCTGGGGACAGTGTAGAGCACGCCTAAACTGCCCAGTACGGGAACGGAGAGCCAGCGCAGCCGCGAGACCAAGAGCGCGAGGGGAACCGCCAGGGCGATCGCAATGCCCAGCGAGATTCCCGTCATCCGCAGGTGTTGCAGCAGCAGGTTCAGCATTTCTCCGGGCTGGCTCAGCAGGTAGCTCATCGCCCGTTCACCGCCGACTCGCGAATGTGGTCGAGGGTGAGCAGCCCCACCGGGTTGCCCTCCTCCATCACGGTCAGCGCCGGGGCTCCGGTTTTGAGAATCAGCGACAGCGCATCCCGCAGGCTGTCCAGATGAGAAAGTGTAGGGTTGTGGCCGTTGCTGTAGTTGGGCGGCAGGGCCATCATCGCTGCACCGACTCGCAGCAGACCGAGCTGGCGCACCATGTCGTCGGCCCCCAGCAGGTTGTAGACAAACTCGTCGGCGGGCTGGGTCAGCAGGTTAAAGGGGGTATCAAATTGCACCACTTCCCCCAGGCGCATGACCAGAATGCGATCGGCCAGGCGCAGGGCCTCTTCCACATCGTGGGAGACAAACAAAATCGTCTTTTTGAGCTGGCCCTGGAGGCGCAAAATTTCGTCCTGTAGGGCCGTGCGGGTAATTGCGTCGATCGCCCCAAACGGCTCATCCATCAGCATGATGCCAGGGTTGCCCGCCAGCGCCCGAGCGATGCCCACCCGCTGCTGCTGCCCGCCGGAGAGCTGAGCGGGGTAGCGATCGCGAAACTCCCCCGGCGGCAGCTTCACCAGCTCCAGTAGCTCGTCAATGCGGGCCTGAATCTGGGGTTTGCCCCAGCCCAGCAGCTTGGGCACCACCGCCACGTTGTCGGCCACGGTCATGTGCGGAAACAAACCCGACTGCTGAATCACGTAGCCAATCTGCTGCCGCAGCTTAGTGGCCTTGATCTTGCGGATATTGACGCCATCCAAAAAGATGTTGCCCCCGGTCGGCTCGTAGAGGCGGTTGACCATCTTCAGCAGCGTGGTTTTGCCGCAGCCCGATGGTCCCAAAATCACCACAATTTCCCCCGCGTTGACCTGGCAAGTCACCCGGTTGACCGCCGGACGCGCCCCCCCGGCAAACCGCAGCGAAACGTCGTCAAACTGAATGGTGCCCATGGGTATCTTTGGGGATTCCTTTAGATGTTTGGGGTCTACCGGGGATCGCTCAAATAAAGGGGCTACTCAGAAATCAGGCCCGCATCGACCAAAAATTCTTGAGCAACCTCCGCCGGTTCGCGCTGGTTGCCGCTCACCTCGTAGTTGAGCTGGCGCATCACGTCATCGGTCAGCAGGGGCGACACCTGGTTGAGGGCATCGGCAATGCCGGGGTTAGCATCGAGCGCCGCCTGACTCACAATTGGGGCCACCTGGTAGGGCGGAAACAGCCCTTTGTCATCTTCGAGCAGCACCAGGTTAAAAGCGCTGATTTCGCCATCGGTACCAAAGGCCACCGCCACATCGGCTTCGCCATCGACCAGGCCCTTGTAGCGCAGACCCGCATCGACAGGTTTGTAGCTCTTGAGGGTAAAATCGCCGTAGGCTTCTTGCAGCCCAACCAGCCCGTCTTCGCGGACTTCAAACTCTGGCGGGCCAATCAGGGTCAGGTTACTGGCCTGGGCGGCAAAGTCTGAGATAGTGCGAATGTCTAGCTCAGCGGCGCGCTCTTCGGTCATCGCCAGCGCCTGGGTGTTGTTCATCGGCGAGGGGTCAAGCCAGACCAGGTTGAACTGATCCTGGTAGGCCTGCTTCACGGTGTCGTAAACGGCCTGCTGGTCACTGCTTACGGGCAGCTTGAGCACCGTCAGCAGGGCTGTGCCGGTGTACTCGGGGTAGAGATCAATTTCACCGCTCTCGATCGCGGCCTGGGCCACCGGAGTGCCGCCCAGATTTAGCTTGCGCTCGACGGTGAAGCCGTTTTCTTCTAGCACCAGGGCGTACATTTCGCCAATGATCAGCTGCTCGGTAAAGTCTTTGGAGCCAACGCTAACCACGTCATCACCACCACCGCCGCCGCCACCGGCACAGGCTACCGCCACCAGCGCCGTCGCTACCCCCAGGCAGGCCTGGTTAAACCACCGTCGAGAGAACGTCATAGAGTTAAAAAGACTGACATTGAGCAAAATTCTCAGCCGCCGGGCTGTTCCCCTGAGAATATCACAGGATTTTTGGCCACGGGTTTTCCTTCCGGCAGGTTTTTGCCGGGCAAGGCAGGCAGGATGCCGCTAACGCTTTCTGTAGGGGACGGGCGATCGCAGCGCTATGATTGAGCCAGCTCTGGTAGTTAGCTCCCATGACCTCCGGCGAGTTTTTGGTCAACGTCTTTGAGGGCAGTGGCACGGTGCTGATCGCCCCAATTCCCTACTGGCAGGTGCTGCTGCTGCGCCAGGTAGCCGCCTCGGCGGTAAGAACCTCCAGCTAAGGCAGGCTTGGGGCCTCGTTCCCCTACGGCCAGTGTCATACTAGATAGGCAAAAACCCCACCCGGCTGCAATGACTGACTTTCTCGCCCCCCTCAACCCCGCCCAACGCCAGGCCGTCGAGCACTACTGTGGGCCGCTGCTGGTCGTGGCGGGGGCGGGGTCAGGCAAAACGCGCGCCCTCACCTACCGCATTGCCAACCTGGTTCTCACCCACAAAACCGACCCCGACAACATTCTGGCGGTCACTTTCACCAACAAAGCCGCCAAAGAAATGAAGGAGCGGATTGAGGTGCTGTTTGCCGAGCAGGATGCCCAGGCCCGCCACGGCAAATCGCTCTCGGCGCTGCCCCAGTACGAGCAGACCAAGCTTAAGTCGCAGGTCTACAAGTCCATCACCAAGCACCTGTGGATTGGCACCTTTCACGCCCTCTGCGCCCGCATTCTGCGGTTTGACATTGAGAAGTACCAGCATCCGGCGGGTTACCAGTGGACCAAGAGCTTCTCGATTTTTGACGAATCTGACGCCCAGAGCGTGGTCAAAACCATCGTCACCCAGACCCTGAACCTGGACGATAAGAAGTTCAACCCCCGCTCCGTGCGCTTTGCAATCAGCAACGCCAAAAACCAGAAGCTCACCCCCGACGACCTCGAAAAAGAGCAGCCCAACTACCGGGGCCGGGTGATTGCCGATGTCTACCGCCATTACCAGAAGGCGCTGGCCGAGAACAACGCCCTCGATTTCGACGACCTAATTTTGATGCCGGTGTTTCTGTTTCAGCAGAATGAGCAGGTGTTGGCCTACTGGCACAAGCGCTTTCGCCACATTCTGGTCGATGAATACCAGGACACCAACCGCACCCAGTACGAGCTGATCCGGCTGCTGGCGACAAATGGGGAATCAATCGCCACCTACAGCGACTGGAACCACCGCTCGGTTTTTGTGGTGGGCGATGCCGATCAATCCATCTATTCTTTCCGCGCTGCCGATTTCACCATTCTGATGAACTTTCAGGATGACTTTGGCGACGGGCTGCCCGACGACGACACCCGCAGCATGGTCAAGCTGGAGGAAAACTACCGCTCGACCTCAAACATTCTTGAAGTCGCCAACCACCTGATCGAAAACAATACCGAGCGCATCGACAAGGTGCTGCGCGCCACCCGGGGCGAGGGCGAGAGCATCTACTGCTACCGGGCCGACGACGAAACCGCCGAGGCCGACTTTGTGGTCAGCCAGATTCGCAACCTGGAAACCCAGCACCCAGAGCTGCACTGGGGCCACTTCGCCATTCTCTACCGCACCAACGCCCAGTCCCGCGCCTTTGAGGATGTGCTGACCCGCTACGGCATTCCCTATCAGGTGGTGGGGGGCCTGCGCTTCTACGATCGCCGCGAGATTAAAGACGTGCTGGCCTATTTGCGGGCGATCGCCAACCCCTTCGATACCGTCAGCCTGAAGCGCATCATCAACGTGCCCCGGCGCGGCGTGGGCAAGGGCACCCTCGACAAGCTGGAGCAGGCCACCCAAACCCTGGGCGGCATTCCCCTCTGGGAAATTTTGGCCGACGAAACTTCGGTGAAAACGCTGGCGGGCCGCTCCGCCAAGGGCGTGCTGGAGTTTGCCGACATCATCAAAAAATACCGCCAAAACCTCGATGAGCAAAAAGGCTCCGAAATTATCCAGGGCGTGCTGGAGGACAGCGGCTACCTGGCGGCTCTGAAGGCTGAGGGCACCGACGAGGCCGACGATCGCTTTGGCAACGTGCAGGAACTTTACAACGCCGTCCTCCAGTTTGAAGAAGAAAACGAAGACCCATCTCTCCTGGCCTTTCTCGCCAATGCCTCGCTGGCTTCTGACCTCGATGACACCAAAGAGGGCAACAAGGCCGTGTCGCTGATGACCCTGCACTCCTCCAAGGGGCTAGAGTTTCCGGTGGTGTTCCTGGTCGGCTTAGAGCAGGGCCTCTTCCCCAACCACCGATCGCTGGAAGACCCCGCCGCCACCGAAGAAGAGCGTCGCCTCTGCTACGTGGGTATTACCCGCGCCAAAGAGCGCCTGTTTATCTCCCACGCCCGCGAGCGCCGCCTCTACGGCAACCGCGAACCCGCCAGCCCGTCGCTGTTTTTGGCCGAGCTGCCCACCGATTTAATCAGCGGCAACAGCGCTCTGAGTCTGCCCCAAAAGTGGAGCACCCCCATTCGCGAAGCCCGCAAAAAGAGCGAAGCCGCTGCCCAGCCCGGCAGCGGTGCCCACGAGTCAGACTGGAGCGTAGGCGATGTCGTGGTGCATAAATCTTACGGGGCTGGCGAAGTGACCCACATTTTTGGCGCGGGCAACAAGATTTGCCTGGCCATCTATTTTCAGGGCCAGGGGCGCAAAATCATCGATCCTAAAATTTCGGCTTTGCAGCGGGCGGAGTAGGTGTAGCCATCGCTGCGCCAGTTAGGACGTTCTGGAGTTTCTGGCGCAATGGCTGGCGCTATATTTACGCCGCTGCCGTGGTTTGCGGCGGCGATCGCCGGAAAGCTGTAGACATTCTTCAGATTGTTTCAGCCAGGGCCTCTGGGCCGCGATATGTAGCCAGAGTCACCTGGGTTCGGACATTCGTAAAGCTTGAGGAGACCGTTCAAACGTTTGAACGGTTTCCGGGAAACCGTCCTCACCAGACTGGCTACCGCTAAAAATACTCAGGCGGTCACGAAATCCTCACCTAAGGATAAGAAACTATATGGAGATCTTCCGTATATTCGCTTAGGTAAAGGCGTTTAACCCCAATTACCCCATAAAAAGGGGGTTTAACCTCCGTTGTTTTGCGGTTTAGCCGCCACAACGTAGATGCGACTATAGCGGCATCAGCTCAGGGTGAATGGTTTAACTACCAAATCGGGGCCAGGGTGAACCCCTGCGACTCGTGAGTTTGGGTTAGCCAGCTCGATAACTGCCACAGGTAGGATGAAGTCCCACCAGCCTAGATGGGATTCTATGAAAAAGGTTCCTGCGTAGACGGTAAGGGTTGAGGGGTGTTAGTACCTCCTACCCTACTGGGTTAGTTTCACGGTTTATGAGCACACTACAGGGATACAGCCATGCACATCTACCGCTCACAGCAACCCCTGGTTTGCACGCTGCCGCAAGGGGAGCCAGCCAATTTAGTCGCCCTAACGGCGGCCTCTGATCTATCCTCCACCTACCCCACTGCCGCCGATACCTTGAGTCGGCTGGCAGCGGCGGCGGTTAAGCGGCAGCAGTACCCCCAGGCGCTGCATCTGCTGAACCAGCTGATCGAGCGCCACCCTGACCGGGCTATGTACTACAGCAATCGCGGCCTGGTCTACCTGTGGATGGGGCGGCCCAGTGCGGCTCTGGTTGACTGCGATCGCGCCGTCACGCTGGGCCCAGACCTGGATCAGGCCTACAACAACCGAGCCCTGTGCCATGCGGCCCTGGGTGACCTGGCCGCCGCCCTCGACGACTACGAACAGGCCGTTGACCTCAACCCTTTCAACAGCCGCGCCCGCATTAACCTGGGGGCCACGCTGCGCCAAATGGGTGCCCTAGATCTGGCCTTAGACTGCTTTGACGAAGCGCTGATGTTTCATCAGCTGCCCGAGTTTATCTACGCTGAGCGAGGCCGCACCTACCACCTGCGCGGCGACTGGAACTGCGCGATCGCCGACTACCGCCGCGCCTTAGCTGCGGCTCAAGTCTCAGACGCCTCGCAGCAATTGGTAGAGCGAGTCAAGCGCTGGGCTGCCGAACTGCTGCCTCAGCAGAGCTGGGCCTGAGTGTAATAGAGAGAGACGCTGCTACACCAGACTGTTGCGTGAGGCAGCGCTTTGGCTTCGACTAGTCCACTCGACTAGTCAATGGAAATGCTCTGAGGGCCGCCGTTGCGGGAGCTGGCGCGGCTGGCGGCGCTATCGGTAGCGGTCGGGGCAACGCCCTGATTTTGGAGCCAGCTTTTGACCGGGTCATCAGACAAACTGAGCCGCAGCAGACCCGAGCTGAGCCCGCCCAAAAACGCCACAGGGTGGGCCGTTAGCTCTTGCACGAATGGGGTTAGTTCATCGAGAAACATAGGGTTAGGGAGTTAGCAACGGCTTGATCCTAACCTGAAAGCTCTCTGAATAGGTATCTATCCTCAGCCCGTGCAGACAATCTGTTTCTACTGACTGAGGGGAGTTAGGTGCTGCGGGTAAGGGGATGCGATCAGCGGTATCCATAGCGATCGCCCGCCGAACGGGGCTACCCTGTGGGATAAGTACCTTGCCCGTGGTAGAACATCTACCTAACAGGTTTTTGCCCTTCACCGATGGCTGGCTATAGCTAGTTAGCACTATAGCTAGAAAGACTACGCTCTAAACAGTCCTAAATCTTTTCAAGCCGGACATTCTTGTGTTCAATTGACAGGCCAGCAGGTCAGTTAATTGGAATTTTTTGTTGCCAAAGTTTTTAAGCACTAAGGCATCGAAAAGTTGGCTTGAAAGAGATTCAAAATTTGGCTTCGGCGCAGCTTGCTGCTCAGGTGATACTGCAAATATGTACTGTGTCGTACATGTTCGCTGTAGGGGTATTGCACTGCAATACCCCTACTAGAGGCCTCTGTCACTTGAAGTCTTCTAATTAAACTGACTGCCGCAATAGATGTTGCTGAAAAGGATCTATTGGAACATTGCAATACAGATCATCTGGTCAAAGTTTAAGACTGTCGATAGTTAGAGGTAGCCGTGGCAAAAATAAACGCTAAGCCTGTAGGGCATCTGTGACGGAAATCACGTAGAGGCGTGGGAGTAAACACAGGACTGGCGGGGTAAAGCTAGGTGGATTCACTGTTTCTTTATTTAGAGACAAAGATTCCCCCCCCAGGAGATACCCCCATGACTACGTTTGCCCCCAATTGTTCTAAGCAAATTTACTCTCTTGCTTCGCTAACTCTACTAGCAACTGGTGCCAGTTTTCTTTCTCCTGCGATCGCGCAGGCTATGCCCCAAGTTAATAATGATGGCACTGTTAAAATTGAGAGAAATGCGTTCACGTTGACCACTGGAGAGCTAGAAAATACATCTAATATTCCGTTGCCAAGCGGGCTAATTCATAACCCTCGGGAGGGTCGCGCGCAGCCTGTAGATACTAGTCGGCAGGCTCCTAATACGGTCGATATCAGAGTCGATATTGAAAATATAAATGAGCAATTTCAGCCCCTAGCCCCTGGCTTTGAGCTTGACCCCAATTCGGTTTCGCTTTCTACAGAGTTTAACCTGCGCTACGTACCCAACGCTCACTCCTACGGGGAAGGCATTGAGGTAACTGTTTACGGCCCAGACGGAACCGAAAAAGCCAAGAACACAGCCTTTGTGCGCGGCGATCGCGTCGTCACTGGCCCCAATGGTACTCTGCCCACTCGTGCCGCCTTTGAAGTCACTTATGGAGCCGCAGATACTGTAGAACTACGGGTGCTGCACCTGCGAACCAACAGTGGTCAGCCCCAAGAATCAGCTATTTACTTCACTCAAACGGGTCAACTTGCGGTCGAAGATTTGCCCAACGGTGGCGATCGCGACTTCAACGACGGCGACTATTTCAAGCTTTCGGGTGGCGAGGGTCGCGCCGTGATCACAGACGAAACTCAGACAATTTCCGAAACCATCAGCTATCGCACCGAGGTTGTCGAAACCCCCATCGATCCGCTAGTGCGCCAGGAGCAGGAGGTGGTTGACGTGCCGGTAGAAAGCGATACTCCTGTTACCCACACCGAAGAACAGCGTGATTACGGTCAGGTTGAACTCACTGGCCTCAGTGCCGCTGCCCTGGCCCACGGGTTGGGAGCCCGAGCCAGCAATGACGAGCAGCTGATTTATAACCGCTATGCCGGAGCCGCTCAGGTGCGTTTGGGCAGCGATGGTGGCAGCCTGGTGGGTCAGCTCCCTCCTCTGGTCGACAATCCGGCGGTGCCCCCCACCCTGGTGACCGGCACCCTGCGGTTTAACCCCGGTGCTGGGGTCAACCAGGCGGGGCTCAGCGGCACCGTCAGCCTGACTCAGTTCTTGCACCCTACCCACCGCGAAGCAATTGACATGTACGGCCAGGTGGTTACAAACCCCGACCCCAACGGCCCTCGCCTGGTGCAGCCAGCCGGGCTGCTGGCCAACACGCGGCTGGTGGGCTACGTGCCCGGCACCCCCGACCAGGTGGTTACAGGTCGTGCTCTGAGCTCAATCGACGGTATCTTTGAGCTGCCAGAGAGCGAGGCTGTGATCATTGCGCCCCCCAACCCCGACCAGGTTGGCCCCGGCAACGCCGCCTATACTCACAACGTTGGTGGGCTGGTAATTGAATATGCCGACGGTAGCGCCAAGTTTGTGCCTCAATGGACCCGTCAGGGCCATGCCACTGAGTCTATTGCCCTGGCCGCAGGCGAAGCTCGCCGAGTGATCTACGCCCTGGTGCCGCAGCAGGCTGAGCAAGACTTACAGCTTGGTCAAACCTATCCTCTCATTGTTGACCCGGCCGCGGGCTACCGCGTTGAGGCGGGCAGCTGGCAGGTGATCGCCGCCGACTACCACCGCGACAACTTTTTGCAGGAAGCGGCAGAAATCTATGCCGTAGAAGACACCCTGGCTCAGCAAAACGCTGTCACCGAGCGGTTTAACGGTGTGCGGGGCCTGTATCGTCAAGAAGCCAGCGGTGACCTGGTCGCCACCCTGAGTTTGACCGATCCAGCCGGTGTCGATGCCCGTGTCGGCAACCGTTTGGCTACTGCCGACACCACAGTACCGGGAGAACCGGGGCAGCCTGGCTACTACATCACTACAGTGGCGGCGGGGCTCTATGCGCGGGGGTCGCTCTCCCTGGGCCTGGGTAATCAGCAGGATGTCATTACGACAACTACGATAACCCAGCGCAATCAGGCTGACGGACTGCAGCGCCAAACGACAACCCGGTACTTTGCTACCCCCAGAACCCAGATCGAAACCCGCACCACCGAGGCGATTACTCGGGTGACCGAAACCACAAACCGCTCAGGGGCCGCTACTTTTAATATCGACACCGACGGTCTGCTCCGCAATGTGCAGATTGGTTTTGATCCTGACCAGGTCGATCGCCAGGTGGTTACCTTTGACGGGGCTACGACTACCGCTGTTACCCTGCGCCACGGCGTCGAGTCTTTGATCGCTGAAGTCACCGAGACTGAGTTTATTTCAGGGGCAGGGGGCGATCGCGCTCCCCAGGTCGATCGCCAGGCTACCACCCGTACCGAGACTTACCCCAACGTCTCGCCGCTGCTGGGCGAACTGGCGGTGGGCGGCGTGCTCAACTTTGGCAACACCCCCTGGACTCCGGCCGCCAATACCCTGCGGGCTGAACTGTTTACCCAGGGCCTGGCGCTGGGTCGCGGCAGCGGTGGAGAGACCGGCTGGCGGCTTGAGGCGGTGATCAACCCCTTTGGCGAAGAGCAACGCCCCGCCTACGGCTATGATCCGAGCGGCAACCTGACTGCCCTTTACAAAACCGAGCCCCTGGTGGATGAGTTTGGTGAGCCAGTTATGGCCCTGGTGGCCGATGCCAGCGGCGGCAGCCTGCCAATTGTCACCCATCGGTTTATTACCGATGAAGCGGGCGATCGCATTCCCCTGACCGTCGGTACCGGACGCGCCATTGGCCCCGGCATCTACCTCCGCCTTGAGGATGCGTTTAGCGGTCAAACCAGTCCCTCCGTGATTGGCGGTCTGAAGCTTGACCTCTAGGGCTACCGCAATGGCCCATAACCACAGGTTTAGGGTTCAGGCACCTGCTTGCAACCCTAAACCCCTAGCCTTGAATATCGTGTTTACGAATATCGCGTTTGCCCTATCGCCCGATCGCCTTGACCAGGCCAATACCGCCAAAGTAGAGAAACAGCACCGCCCCTGCCAGCAGGCTCTGGGTGACCGGGTCGGTCGAGGGGGTCAGCACCGCCCCCAGCACCGCTGCCCCCAGCAGCACGTAGCGCCAGCCCTTCACCATTTGCTCAGAGTTGACAATACCCAGCAGCCCCAGCAGCATCTGCAAAATCGGAATTTGAAAGGCTAGCCCGGTACTAAACAGCAGCAGCAGCACAAACTCAAAGTAGCGATCGATCGACCACAGCTGCTCGACCACATCGGCCCCGTAGCTAATGAAAAAATTCAGCGCCGCCGGAATCAGGGCCACGTAGGCAAACAGCAGCCCGGCAAAAAACAGCACGCTTGACCCCAGCACCAGCGGCCCAATCAGCCGACGCTCGCGGCGGGTTAGCCCCGGCAGCACAAACATGACGATCTGGTAGAGAATAAACGGGCTGGCGGCCACCAAGCCGCTGTAGCCCGCTACCTTAAACGAGACAAAAAAGTACTCCCCCGGCGAGAGCTGCAAAAACTTGACCCCCTGAGCCGGTACTTCCAGCAGAGCCACAATGGGCTTCACTTGCCAGAAACAGACCACAATGGCCAGCACCACCGCAATCAGGCTGTAAAAAATGCGCAGCCGCAGTTCTTCCAGGTGGTCAAACAGCGACATTTCGACGTCATAGGGTACCTCGTCGAGGTCAACCGCCGGGTTGGCAGCGGCACCGGGAGCCGGCTGGGTAGCGGCGGTGTCAAGCTCGGTGGGCGGTGTCATAGGTCGGGCGGATGAACGTTAAGAGGATCGCTTCTATTGTAGGCTCATAATTTAGGGGTGTTCAGGCCTAGGGCTGAAGCAAGACCTGAAGCGGTACCTAGGGCGACTCAACAGTTTCCATATCGGAGTCAGGGGTTAGGGTTAGCGTTCTAACCACGCCAGAGTTACCCAACACCACCGCCCGATCACCATTTACCGACAGCTCTACCCCACCCGCATTGCCAGTTCTAAAGACCAGGCTGCTCTGGGCCGTCCAGGTTTCTTCAAAGCCGCTCTCGGCAATGCCCTCATAGACGTTTCTGCCATCGGCGACAACGCTTAGCCAGGCGCGATCGCTCAGGTTAGCGCTCACCACCACGGGGGCCTCAAGCGGTTCACTGGGGCTATCGTCTGACGCCTCTAAGGGGTCTGAGGCTCCAGCCGCATCAGCATCGGTGCCTTCAGCATCGGTGCCTTCAGCATCGGTGCCTTCAGCATCCAGAGCCGGGGCATCAGCCGTGGGTGCAGGCGCATCGATCGCGGGTTCATCTCCCAAATTGCTGTTGTTGGCTTGCGAGGTCACGCTGTTGCGACCCAACAGGCCCCAGGCCCCCAGGCCCAGGACCACCGCCAGCGCTCCCAACCCCAGCAGCAGCGGCAGCGGCGATCGCTGTGCCGATCGCTCCACAGCAACAGGAGAAGCCTGCTCTCTTATCCCTGGACTAGAGCGCAGCTCGGGTTGAGGCTGTGGCTGACGCTCGGGCTGCCTGACAGCACCGTTAGCACGGACCGGTTCGACTAGCTCTGGAGTAGGCACCACCTCGACCGGCGTTACCCGAAATTCTTTGGCAATGGTCTGGCCATCTAGCCCCAGGGCTTCGGCATAGCGGCGAATGAACCCCTGAATAAAGACCGGTTCAGGTAGGGCCGCGTCTTGTCCCGTCTCCAGCGCCTGCAGCAGGGCTGGGCGGATAAAAATCTGGTTGGCCAGCATGTCAATAGACAACCCCTGCTCCTGTCGCACCTGACGCAGATACGCCCCGATGCTCTGGAGCTGCTCGATTTGGGTAGGAGCTAATTTAGCCACGGCACCTCATTGAACCACGCTATGGGGAACTATGCCTTGGGCAACGAACCCGAACGAAGCTATTCTAATGGGAAATGGTCGCCAGCGTATGTGGGCGGCTTGAAAACCTCTGTGCCGCTCAAAATACCTGGTTCCAGGCGTAAACTTCGTAGCCGGTCCAAATGCCGTTTCGCCAGTAGGGGTCGCTCTCTACGAGCTGCCGCACCGCCGCCTCGCTCTCGGCCTCGTAGATGCCAAAGACTTTAGTATTGTCAACGGTGGGGCCAAGGGCAACCAATACACCGCTGTCTTTTTGCTGCTGTAGCCCCTGCAAATGCTCGGCCCGATAGGGGGCACGTTTTTCGAGCACGTTCTCGCAGTAGGTGCCCCACATCACATACTTTGCCATGGGTTTTGGTGCCGTTAACGCAGTCACCGCTGATGGTACCAGATTGAGTAGCACTCTATACAAAAAGAACGGCTTCTAGCGCGATGATATTAGGTGCTTTTGCCCGGTTGCAAAAGTGTCATGGCTTTCACGTAAAAAAACAGATCTGCTGAAATAATCGATGACAGACAGGATCAGTAAAACTACCTGAAAATGATGCCCGGAGGAACGTGCTAAAGGGAGCCTTCAACGCCTTGTGACCCATATATCACAAACCTTTCCGGAATTTGATCTCCATCCGTTGAAGGTTCTCTTTACTGGAGCTTTAGTTGAAAACAAGAGAGCTTTGCTGATGCTTTACCCGATATCTGAGGGAATTCTTTAGCTTGAGCAAAGGCTTCACTAAGGTCTGTTGTTGTCGCTCTGTTCCTCGGGTCAAGTATTGAGTTTTTATATCAAGTCCAGCTCAATGCTCGATGCTTTCTCAGACAGTCTCAATTGTTGGACTTGCGAGAGGTTTAACCATGAAACGTTTAATGTCTACTCTCAATCAGGGATTTCGCGCTGCAGGTCGCGCCCTAGACCTGTTTCGGCCACTCCGTCAGTGGGTTAGCCATCTGCGCGTTGAAACGCCCCGCCGAGCCCGCAAGGTAGCCGAACTGATTCCGGCCCAGTGCCCCTTTGAACGCGATATTGTTCTCTGCGGTCGCTCCGTGGCCCACATTCCACCCCTGTGCAAGCTCAACCCCCTCTACAACGAACTGGTCGAGCTGCGGTTTCGAGCTCTGTGCTACCTAGCCGACGAGTGCGGCGAAGACATTTCGGCCTACATCTAGCAGAACAGTGGCTGTCCTGCTACCGAGGGTCTCGCTCTGACGGTGAATGACTTTAATTGAGCTGGCTGTATTGCCGAGACGGGTCAGAATTGGACAGAACTGCCTCTGAAAACGGCCCCGTAGATGGTGCATCATCGCGCGAATGCACCCTGAAACTTTCATTTTGAGGGCAGCAGTGCCAGCGGCATGGACGGTCAATGTGAAAATTCAGCCGTAGATTGGCCAAAATCTTTGTAGGCTTTGGGGGAAGGCATCCGATCTGTCGTGACTAGACAGTTGGGATGGCCATTTCACAACACTATGCCCCCGCCATGCCCTACGACATTCCGCCCATTGACCAGGAGGACGAGGTTGCCCTGCGCCACCGCCGCTGGATGCTGCGGGCGCTAGAACTGGCGGAGCTGGCGGGGAATGCTGGTGACGTGCCGGTGGGCGCGGTAGTGGTTGGCCCCGGCGACGCGGTGCTGGCCGAAGCCGGTAACCGCCGCGAGCAAGACCAAGACCCCACCGCCCACGCCGAGGTGCTGGCGCTGCGAGCGGCCGCTCGCCAGTTGGGCAACTGGCATCTCAACGAGTGCACGCTCTACGTCACCCTAGAGCCCTGCCCTATGTGCGCTGGGGCGATTATTTTGAGTCGGCTGGGGCTGCTGGTGTACGGTACTGCTGACCCCAAATCTGGAGCGGTGCGATCGGTGCTCAACCTGCCCGACGCCCCCTCTTCAAACCATCGGCTGGCGGTGGTGACCGGCATTTTAGCCGACCCCTGCCGCGAGCAGCTGCAGCGATGGTTTCAGCAGCGTCGCCAGGCGCACCGACGCAAACCCCTCTCGACTTAACGCATGACACCGGCTGAACTGTCCTGAGCAGGGTTGCGCCTGTGGAGAAGGGCTATAGGGTGGTGATATAGACCAGGGCTGGCCCCCTTTTGTTTCCGGTTGCAGGCTATGAGGCCGCTAAGCCGGGCATACTGGGAAGGCCTGGTATCGGCACTATAGGGTTTAGCTGACCATGGCTCCTGCAATTCAACTTCCTATGAAATCGTCTGAGTTCTCTGAATCGTCTGCTGCTGGGTCGAAGGGAGGCGCGATCGCAACCGTGCGATGTTCAAAGACCGGCCCTCATGGGCCATCGCGCTGTTCGCCCGTGCTAACCCCGCTGGCCTATTTTTTGGGTCAGCATCTGGTAATACCCGCTTACTTTGGTCCGATTGCGATTACAGGGCAGCAGCGGGTGCCGACCCGTGGCCCGGTGATCCTAGCCCCCACCCACCGTGCCCGCTGGGACTCTATTTTGCTGCCCTTTGCTACGGGGCGACATGTCACCGGGCGGGACCTGCGCTTCATGGTGACAGCCGACGAGGTCAAGGGATTGCAGGGCTGGTTTATTCGCCGTTTGGGAGGCTTTGCGGTAAACGTGCGGCGGCCTACGATCGCCAGTTTGCGCTACGGCATTGAGCTGCTGCTGGGAGGTGAAATGCTGGTGATTTACCCGGAGGGTGGCATTCGCCGCGACGACCAGATTCACGGGCTAAAACCTGGCCTAGCCCGGCTGGCGGTGCAGGCCGAAGCGGCTAAATCGGGCCTGGGGTTGCGGGTATTGCCCGTCGATATTTTCTACGGTGAGGCCTACCCGAGCTGGCGCTGCCCGGCCCAGATTCACATTGGCGAGCCCCTGCTGGTGCAGGATTATCTGCAGGGGCAAGATACTCCCGAGGTGCTCAAGGCCGGGGCGCAGCAGCTCACCAAAGACCTCCGGGCCCGACTAGAGGCGATGGTGGCTGACCGACAGGCGATCGCCGCTGCTGCCCCATCCCTACCGGCGCAACCTTAGCCAAACATCTTCGCTACCGATTGATTTGCCAACTACAGGACAATCGGCTAGCGCCGTGGTTTATTAAAGGCATTGGCCCCGTAAACCAGGATGTCCGATGTTTGATAGCCTTTTTACCACCAATCCGCTGCCCAATTTGCGCCTCGACCCGCTGCGACCCCTGAAGGGGGTGATTGTGGGGGCGGGCCAGGTGGGCCTGGCCTGCGCCTACGCCATGATGATTCAGAACGTGCTGGATGAGCTGGTGCTGGTAGACATCAATCAGGAGAAACTGATTGGCGAGGTGATGGATCTAGAGCAGGGCATGTCGTTTGTAGAACCGACGGCCATTACGGCGGGCACAATGGCCGATGGAGCCGGGGCCGACGTGGTCATCATCACCGCTGGAGCGGCCCAAAAAGAGGGAGAAACTCGGCTAGATCTGGTGCAAAAGAACGTCGAGATTCTCAAAAACCTGATCCCCGATATTGTGGCCCACTGCCCAGAGGCCATTTTGCTGCTGGTGTCTAACCCCGTCGACGTGCTCACCTACGCGGCCTGGAAACTGTCGGGATTGCCCAAGGCGCGGGTTTTTGGTTCAGGTACCGTGCTGGATACCGGGCGGTTTCGCTACTTGCTATCCCGTCGGTTGGGGATCGATCCACGCAGTTTGCACGCCTATATTATTGGCGAGCACGGCGACAGCGAGGTGCCCTTTTGGAGCCATGCTAACGTCTGCGGTACTCCGCTCTACTACGATGGTATGCCCGCCGCCGATCGCGCGGTCATGGATGAGATTTTTCAGCAAACGACAAACGCGGCTTACGAAATTATTCAGCGCAAAGGGTATACCAACTACGCCGTGGGTTTGGCGGTGACCCAAATTGTGCAGTCGATTGTGCGCGACCAGAACCGGGTGCTGACGGTGAGCTGCGTTATGGACGAAATTTTTGGCGTTGGCGATGTGTGCCTCAGCGTGCCTGCAGTGGTCGGGCGCTTGGGCATTACCCGTCGCCTCAACCTGGCGCTCAGTCAGCAGGAGCAGGCGCTGTTGCAGCACTCGGCACAGACGCTGCGCGATGTGATCGATCAGATTAAGTTTTAAACGGGTTGATCCAGACATCCGGGTACTTATACGAGAACCGGATTGGAAAACCCCGATTCAAAACAGGGATCTCGTAGGGAGCATTGCACTGCAATACCCCTGCAAATCGGGTGCAGGCAGATAGGATTTGGTATCAGCCGTCTAGTCGGCGCTCTCCTCTGGCCACAGCAGCCTGACGGCCAGCAGGGCAAACCCGATCGCCGCTACGGCCTTGACCAACCGCTCGGGCAAAATCTGGGCGGTGCCTTCGCCAATGATGACCCCCAGCAGGCTGGCCAGCAGCAGGGCAGCCGCAGTACCCAAAAATACCGCGCGGGGAGAGTTAGAGCTGCCGCCGAGGGCGATCGCAGCCAGCTGACTTTTATCCCCCAATTCTGAAATGAAGACGGCGGTAAAGCTGAGGGCGAGGAGGTTCCAGTCCATGGGGAATCGGGGAGTGGGTGGGTCGGCAGGTAGGTAAGTGAGCGGGTGAGGCGAGGGGCTAGAGGTGGGCGATGTCCCAGAGGAGCCAGACGGTGATGCCCAGCAGCATGGCTCCGGCGGCGGTGTCGAGGGTGGCGGGGGGCACGCGGCGGGCCAACCACTGCCCCAGCAGCACACCGATTAAGCTGGTGGTCACCAGGGCGGCACCAGCCCCTAAAAAAACCACCAGGGGTGCCTGGGATTGGGCACTCATGAGCAGCGTGGTGACCTGGGTTTTGTCGCCCAGCTCAGCCAAAAAAATGGTGATAAACGTAGAACCAAAAATTCGCCAAAAAGCCGCTCGACTAAGGGTCTCAGCGGGCTTAGCCTCGGTGGTAGGCTGGGACACAGGGCTAGAGATAGACACAATAAAAATAAGCGGCAGAGCAGTTTAGACAGTCAATTTAGCCGGGTTCGAGCAAGCCAGGTAAGCCACAGGGGCAGACCCGTTGAGTGCCGCCGAATATTTCATAATGCTTTCATTATCTGCAAGCAACCGCAAAACCGCAACCCTTACACACCACGCATCACACACTCACCCACCCCCTTTCTCCCTACGGGAGACGCTAGCGCGAACGACTCCGCTCAGGGACCATCACCCATCCACGCTCCTACGCTCCCACGCTCCCACCCACCTACTCCCCCACCCCCACCGCTCGGTCAAACCGCTCCATCTCAGGGCTCTCGTCACCGTAGATATCGGCAATGTGCTCCTGGCAGCAGTCGATGGCGAAGTCGTCTAGCTCATCGCTGGCGATGCCAAACATGGTTTCGAAGGTGCTGAACGTGACCCGGCAAAAGTCGGGGCGGTCGGGGTAGATAGTGCAGGTGCGATCGCCCTTGTCGTAGTGAATGCACCAGCCGTCTTCACCCACCAGACTGAGGTATAGGGCCAGCTGGTCGGGGTCGAGGTACGACTCCAGATCAGGGCGCTCGTCGGGAGCCAAAAAGCAGCATGCTCCGCAAGATTTCACACATTGCCAGGTGGCCATCGATTTCTCCTTGGGCCATACCTAGCCCAGCATTTCGACGACAGCGGAAGCTGCCTTAGAATTTTGTTAAGTTATCTAAAACGGGTGCCGCATTAGCAGGTAAAATAAGCACCGAAAGCAAGTCTTACTTTAGTCTAATCGCCTTGTGTTGGGAGGATCCATGAGCTTTCTGAGCAATGTTTTAAGCAATATTAATTTTGAGCTAATTGCCCAGTTAACGATGCTCGGTATGATCGTTATTGCTGGCCCAGTGATTGTGTTTCTGCTGTATCTCCGCGGCGGTGACCTCTAAAGCCTTCGGGGTTCAGGCCTCAAAGCTTATCTGTAAGCAGCGTCTGGGCTAGCCCAAACGCTGTTTTAGTATGAATTCTGCGATCGCGAGATCGACAGGCGTTGTGACCTTCAGGTTGGTTTCTTCGCCCGGCACTACCTGCACCGGCAGATCGCTTTTTTCAAACAGAGCGGCATCGTCGGTGACGCTCCAGCCCAGCTCTAGGCCCTGGCGGTGGCACTGTTTGAGTAGGGCGACATCGAAGCCCTGGGGCGTTTGGGCGGCCCACAGGCGCTGGCGATCGGGGGTGGCCTCAATGCGCTGGTCGGCATCGACCACTTTGATGGTGTCTTTGACCGGCACCGCCGCTACCAGGCCGGGGCAGGTGTCTAGGGCTGCAGCACAGCGGTTGAACAGGTCTGGAGTAGCCAGGCAGCGGGCTCCGTCGTGGATCAGCACCCGAGTGGCCTCGGTGGGCAGGCTTTGCAGGCCGTTGTAGACCGACTGCTGCCGGGTGTCGCCGCCGGTCACTAGGTGGATGGGTTTGCTCAGGTGCAGCGCTTCAGCGATGGCGGCGAGGAAGGGGCGATCGCTGGCCTGACAAATTAGCCCAATCCAGACTACGGCTTCGGCCTGGTCGGCGGCCTGCAGCGTCCAGGCAATGATCGGCTGCCCCAGCAGCTCTAGCAAAACCTTGTTGCGATCGGCCCCCATACGACGACCGCTACCAGCGGCGGGAATGAGCAGGTGAACAGGTGTCATAGGGGTAGTGGCATAAGAGAATTTGGGGTTAAATTATCCCCTTTGGTGAAATTTAATGCATTTTGTCGGCCAGATATCCCTTAAACCTTGACCAGGTTCCACTACAATAGCTTGCGAACAGGCATGGGACGTAATGTATGCGGGTACTGGCTCTTGTTCCAGGGGAAACGGAAACTCAGCTGGGTTTCTTTCCGGTGATCAGTCAAATTAAGCAGAGCTTTGCAAACGCCGAGGTTTCTGTGGTGGCGTCTCCAGGGGCCACAGCAATTTATCAGCTTTCTAAGGGGGTCGCCGAGGTTGTGCCCTACAACTTTGCGGCCCCCAACAGCCCGGCTGACTGGGCCAACCTGCTCGGCATTGTGCGCGATCGCGAGTTCGATGTCGCCTTCACCCTCACCCAATCCTGGTCGATTGCCCTGCTGCTGTGGCTCAGCGGCGTGCCCACTCGCCTGGGCTATAGCGGTGCCGCTAACGATCTGCTGCTCACCACCACGGTGCCGCGCCGCACCGGAACGGCTGCCCATAGCGACCTGCTCAGTCTGATCAACATCACGGGTGCCCCTCCGGCTCTCTCGGTGAACGTGCCCCGTAGCGATCTGACCGCCGTTGAGTCGATACGTCAGGGGGCCGGGCTTGAGAATGGCTATGTCCTGATTTCCCCTGGCCCTACCTCTAGCGGCACCACCTACCCCACCGCGAGCTGGATTGCCATTCTCAACGATTTTCAGCAGCGCCAGCCGGGCTTACCCCTGGCCTTGCTGCAGACCAATGAGGCGGGCTCCCAGGCCGCTGAGCTGGCCAGCGCAGTGCCAGATCTCAAGATTTTGCGCCCCGAAACGCCGGGGCAGACAGCGGCCATGGTTGCTGCGGCTAACCTGCTGGTCGGGGTGGCGGGCTACCCGCTGGGGCTGGCGATCGCCCTCAATGTCTATGCGGTGGGTCTGCTCTCAGCTAGCGATACCGTGCTGCCCAGCAGCCCAGAGGGCGATCGCCTGGTTACCCTCACCTCTACCACAGGCACCCTGGCCGACATCGCCCCTGATCAGGTGCTCAAAAAAATCTGGAGCGAAGACGCCTAGCGCCGTATTCTCCTACCTATAGCCCCATGACTGTTGTGTAGACCCTGGCTAGTATCTAAGTGCAAGGCCACCCGCCCAGCCATTGGAGAATTGACACCTATGGACAAGATTAAAGAACAGGCTAACGTCGTTAGTCAGCTATTGTTTTCTGCCGATACCAGCGACATTTATAAAAAAACTCTCGCCCGCACCTGGGATATTGTGCGCGAAGTTGGCATTTTGCTGTGGCTGGTCATCTGCCTCACCTTTGTGGGCGGCGAATGGTTCTACCGCACCGCCGTTGGCCTAGGCCGCAGTACCCGCGCCTGGTACATCGGCCTCAGCGAAAAGGACCCCAATGCCGATGCCCAGCCAATCACCTCCACCGGCCAGGCTCTGCTGGATACAGTGCAGTCGGGTACATCCTACCTGCTGGCTCAGGCTCGCCAGCAGCTGGGTATTCCAGCCCCAGACCCCCTGACCTCTGCTGCACCGCCTCCGGCCAAGCCTCCCGCCGACCCGCCGACCCCAAGTGGTCCGCCCGCCCCAGCGGAGCCTCTCGCTGTCACAGAACCGCCACCGTCGCCGGTTGCAACCGTGACCGCTGACCTTGAAGAAGAGGAGGATGACTTGGCCTAAGGGCCAAGTACTGAGCTGGAGCTTTGACCAACTTGGCGAAGCAATACCAAAACGGGGCTGGCTACAGTCCAACCTCATAGATAATCGCTAAGCCGCAGTAATCAACGTGCTGCGGCTTAAAGATTTATGCTGAATTCGCCCTGGCTGCCCCGGCTGGGCTGGGCGAATGCCTCAAAGCCTTTGGCTTGGCTGCGCCTCTGCCCCTACGCCAGCCGCCGATTGAGAACTGGGGCTATGCGATTTGGACTGTATTACAGGGTTGCTCAGGCGTAGCCAAGCCAGAAGTTCTACAATAGCTGGCAGGATCCACAAGTCTCAACTACCCCCAGACATGCTTCAGCACCTTCTGTTTATTGGTTTTAGCGCTATTTACTATAGCCAGAGCACCGCTAACCCCCAGCGGCGGCCCCACCTGTTTGCCTCACTGGCACTACAAGAGGCCGAGGGCAGCCGCACCGTTGCCCACATTCGCGCGGCCAAGGCGGCAGAGATTCCGCTCTGGCTTGATGAGCAAATGCAGCGCCACATCAGCGATGAGGTGCGCCATGCTCAAATTTTCACCAAAGCTGTTGAGCGGGAGGGCTACTTTATCGATCTAGACGGCGAAGCCGCTCAGCAGTCGCTCTCCAGCGTGGGCGAAGCCTCGATGCGGCGTTATCACCAGGTCGATGACCTGGCTGCGGCCCCCCTGCCCCACCTGCTGGCCAGCGTGCTGCTAGCCGAAGAAATGGGGGTGCGTGGGTTTCGCTGCATTCTCAAGGCACTGCCTGACCACCTAAGCACGACTCGGGCCGCGATCGAATCGGTACTCAAGGATGAGGAACGCCACGTGCGGTATCTCGCCGATGCGCTGCACTACTTTCGTGCCACTGCTGTAGTAGACGCCTACCGCCGGGATATTGAAAGCAAAATGTTCAAAGATTTGGGTAAAGTGGTGGAATTTATGACCAAGCCAGCCGCAGAGCGCCCTAGCCTGGTGCAGCCTGGCCAAAAGCCCGAGCTGTCTTTAGTCTAGTTCCACTCATTTCGTCAGGTTTTGACTGAGTTCTCGCCATAAGCATTAGGCCTGGAAGCAAGTACCATTGTCTCTCTGAGTAGTTGAAGCGCTGCCGATAAGAAACTGTAACACTGACCTTTGCCGAGATCTAATACTGAATCCGCCTTGGCTTATCCCCGGTTGGGCTAGGTGAACGCCGTTTGCCCCTAGGCAATCCGCCTGTTTGGAATCGGGGCTATGCGATTCGGATTTGCCCTGAAAATAGCCGCTCCCTTCGACTCTGCTCCGGGAACGGCTATATCTGTTTTCATTGTGGGGGGTGCCGCATTAATGGCATGGACGATTGGTATAAGCACTGATAAATTACTCGCTGTCTGCCTCAGCCCGTGTCAAGAAAACCTGGTGGGGCAACCAAGATAGTGCGCTTTACGCTGGAGCTTGGATCGGTGCGGGGTATCAGGTTAGCTCTGTCGCTCTAGATTCGTGACCCCTGGTTGGCTCTCAATCTCTAGCGGCAAAGTGGCAGCGTCCCAACGAGAGGTCAAACAGGTGAAACCCGTACTGCTGAGAGAGCGCTTCAAACACTTTTACTCCCCGCACGCTGTTGCCGCGACCATCGAGCAGGGGCGAAAACACGGCGATGCCCGCCTGATTGGGCACTACCGCCATAATTCCTCCCGACACACCGCTTTTGGCCGGAATGCCGACTCGGAAGGCCCACTCTCCGGCAAAATTGTACATGCCGCAGGTGTACATCACGCTGAGAATATCGCGCACGTGCTCGGCTCCGACCGCCCGCTGCCCAGTAACAGGGTTGACGCCCTGGTTAGCCAATGTTGCCGCCATCACGGCCAAATCGTGGGCGGTGACTAGCACAGAACACTGCTGAAAATAGAGGTCGAGCGCTTCCTCAATCGGCTGCTCAATCATGCCGAAGTTGAGCATCAGGTGAGCCATCGCCCGGTTGCGGTGGCCCGTTGTCTTTTCGGAGATAAAGGTAGACACATCGACAAACACTTCGCTGCCCACGTAGCGCTCAAACATAGCCAGCATGCGGTTGAGCCGCTCGGCAGGGTCGCTGCCGGTAATCAGGCCGGTGGTGGCGATCGCCCCCGCGTTCACCATTGGGTTATCGGGGCGTTTGGAGTCTTCATCGAGGCGAATGAGTGAGTTAAACGGGTCGCCCGTCGGCTCTACTCCCACCTTCTTGAGCAGCTTTTCGCGGCCGTAGTCTTCTAGGGCCATGCCGTAGACAAACACCTTAGAAATCGACTGAATGGTGAACTTTTGGTTTACATCTCCCACCTCAAAGCTGCGGCCATCGAGGGTAACTAGGCTAATGCCGAACCAGTCGGGGTTGGCCCGCGCCAGTTCAGGAATGTAGGACGCTAGCTTACCAGTCGAGAGTCCTTTGAACTCGTGGTAGAGCTGCTCTAGAAAGGCTTGCACCTGGGGCATGGGGGTGACTACTTCTGCTCCGGGTGCTGAGCCTCGGGGCGGTGGTCGCCCAGGTCATTAAGCCGCCAGATAAACTGGTGCAGTCGGCCAAAGTCACGATGGTTAAAGTGCATTACCAGCCTGGGTAGGGGGGCGGTTTCGTCACTGTGCTCTTCGGGAAGGGCTGCAGATTTCTCGATGCTGCCCTTGGCTAAGATGTCGCCAAATTCATCGTTGAGCAGGGCGACAGCGCCATCACTCAGGTCGCACTTAAGCCGAATAATTAGGCGATCGCCCGCATAGCGGCAGGAGTGGTAAACCCGGTAAAAGCTGCTAATGGCGTGGCAGGCGTCGTCTACGTTGTCAGTAATAGTGTAGAGGCTGGGGTCGTCGGGGCTCACTAACCCACGGTTGAGCAGATGAGTGCGAATGTAGCTATCCCAGCCCTGCCAGTAGTCGCCACCGGGGTGGTCGACCAGCACGACGGGCATGGGGTCAGCCTTACCCGTCTGAATCAGCGTGAGCGACTCAAAAGCCTCATCCTGAGTGCCAAAACCACCCGGAAACAGCACCAGGGCATCGCTTTCACGCAAAAAGAAGAGCTTGCGGGTAAAGAAATACTTGAAGTTAATTAGCTTAGGGTCGCCCGCCATAATCGGGTTCGCCCCCTGCTCAAAGGGCAGCTGAATATTGAGCCCAAACGAGTGCTCAGAGCCTGCCCCAGCGTTACCCGCCTCCATAATGCCTCCCCCGGCTCCGGTCATCACCATAAAGCCTAGCTCGGTAATTTGTTTGGCAAACTGCTCAGCCAGCTTGTAGTCGGGGCTAATCGCGCCGGTACGGGCCGAGCCAAAAATAGTGATTTTGCGGATGTGGCGGTAGGGGTAAAAAATCTGAAATCCCTGCTCCATATCGAGCAGGGCGTAGTTCAAGATCTTCCAGTCTAGGCGGTCTGCCTCTCGCCCCATCATTCGCAGGATGGTTTCTAGCACCTGACGAATGAGCCTGCCGTGCTCTAGGTTGGGCAATTTCTCCAGCACTGTGGCTAGGTCAGCCTGAACGCTAGAAGGCAAATCTGAGGGGAGCGCAACCATACGCTGTTGTGTCCATAGAGGCAGCACTCTATTTTAGCGACAATTTCGCCCCTTACCTTGCAAGAACCCTCTAGGGAGAGACTAATGCTTCTCTAGAGGGTTCGGGTTGATCAATTTTGAGTTAGCCAGTTTAGCTCGTCTTCAGCCCCGGCGAAACATTCGTAGGGTTCTTTAGTCTAAACGGGCTAGCCAGGCGGGTTAGAGATACTTTTCAAGGGTGTTAGCCAGGGTCGTTTTGGGTACAGCGCCCACAACCATGTCAACCCGCTGCCCCTCTTTGAAAATCATTAGGGTGGGAATGCTGCGGATACCGTACTGGCTAGCCACGCTAGGGTTTTCGTCGGTGTTGACCTTAACTACCTTAATTTGGCCGTCGTATTGCTCAGCAATTTCTTCTACAACCGGGGCCACCATACGACAGGGGCCGCACCAAGGGGCCCAGAAGTCGACTAGTACGGGGACGGTGCTTTCGAGAACTTCTTGCTTAAAAGTAGAATCTGTTACCTGAGCGGCTGCCATGCCTAGTGTTCCTTGCCGTTGTTAACCACACGCAATCTTACCATAGCCAACCCACAGCTAACCTCAGTCCTTAGGTAACTCTGGTTTGCAAACCTTATTTACCTCATTAGGAATAGCGCCAGGGCAGCTATTCGAAATGTTAAGTCAGATTTTTTTAGACCCTTAAATAAGGAACCGCCCAGACCATTGGTCTGGGCGGAGTGTGGTGTGAGGAGTGAACTCAAACATAAATGTTTGAGCGCTCCTATATTGTACTGTGGACACTTGAAAATCTGCCACCGCTTGATGTCATTCGCAACAAATTTGTGGTAACAACAAATTATTGTCACCACCGGGAACCTGCGCTCGCTGAAGGTGGCGTTTTAGCGCTGTGTGTCAATGCCATTTAGTTTATTGTAAACAGTTTCGAAAATATCGTGGGCCAGAGCACCGGTACAGGACGGCCAGAATCTGATTTCTGAGCCAGAGTACGCATGATGCTAGAGCAGTGACCCCAGGGCAGCGACACAGAATCCGGAGTGCTGTACCGGCGCTGTAGGATGCGGCTAGAACAGAAAGTACCGCTGCGCCATGGGTAACACCTCTGCCGGTTCGCAGGTGAGAAGCTGGCCATCGGCCCGCACCTCGTAGGTTTCGACGTTGACCTCCATGTGGGGCTGGTAGGCGTTGAGCTTCATGTCGGCTTTGCTGAGGCTGCGGCAATGGGCTACGGCGGCGGTGGCTTTCGTCAATCCAATCTGCTCAGGAATGCCCAAATCGATCGCGGCCTGGGAGACAAAGCTGAGGGAGGTGGCGGCGATCGCGCCCCCAAAGCTGCCAAACATGGGCCGCATGTGCACCGGCTGCGGGGTGGGAATACTGGCGTTGGGGTCGCCCATCTGGGCCCAGGCGATCGCGCCGCCCTTGATCACCAGCTCGGGTTTTACCCCAAAAAAGGCAGGTTTCCACAGGCAAAGATCGGCCAGCTTGCCCACCTCAATCGAGCCCACGTGGTTAGCGATGCCGTGGGTGATGGCGGGGTTGATGGTGTACTTGGCCACGTAGCGCTTGGCCCGGTGGTTGTCGTTGCGATCGCTGTCCTCCGCTAGCGGCCCCCGCTGCACCTTCATCTTGTGAGCGGTCTGCCAGGTGCGAATGACTACCTCGCCCACCCGGCCCATGGCCTGGGAGTCGGAGGCAATCATGCTGAAGGCCCCCAGGTCGTGAAGAATGTCTTCGGCAGCGATGGTTTCGCGGCGAATGCGCGACTCGGCAAAGGCAATATCTTCGGGAATGCTGGGGCTGAGGTGGTGGCACACCATCAGCATGTCGAGGTGCTCGTCGAGGGTGTTGCGGGTGTAGGGCCGGGTGGGGTTGGTCGAGGAGGGCAGCACATTGGCCTCGCCGCAGACCTTAATAATGTCGGGCGCGTGGCCGCCACCGGCCCCCTCGGTGTGATAGGTGTGAATGACTCGATTTTTAAAGGCCGCGATCGTGTCTTCCACAAAGCCCGCCTCGTTCAGGGTGTCGGTGTGGATCGCGACCTGTACGTCATACTCGTCGGCGACCCCCAGGCAGGTGTCGATGGTGGCCGGGGTCGTGCCCCAGTCTTCGTGCAGCTTGAGGCCGATCGCCCCGGCTCTAATCTGTTCCACCAGGGCTTCGGGACGGGCGCTGTTGCCCTTGCCCAAAAAGCCCAGGTTGATTGGAAAAGCATCCGCCGATTGCAGCATGCGGGCCAGGTGCCAGGCACCGGGGGTGCAGGTGGTGGCGTTGGTGCCGGTGGCAGGGCCAGTGCCGCCGCCGATCATTGTAGTTACGCCGGAGGCCAGGGCGGTCTCGATCTGCTGGGGGCAAATAAAGTGAATGTGGGTGTCAATGCCTCCCGCCGTAGCGATCATGCCCTCCCCAGCTACCACCTCGGTGCCGGGGCCAATGATGATGTCGATGTTGTCCTGAATGTAGGGGTTGCCCGCCTTGCCGATTTTGGTGATTCTGCCGTCCTTGAGACCGATGTCGGCCTTGACAATGCCCCACCAGTCCAGGATCAGGGCGTTGGTGATCACCGTGTCCACGGCCCCGGCGTCGCGCCCGATCGGCGACTGCCCCATGCCGTCGCGGATCACCTTGCCGCCGCCAAATTTCACCTCGTCCCCGTAGGTGGTGAAGTCTTGCTCGACTTCAATGATGAGCTCGGTGTCGGCCAAGCGAATGCGATCGCCCACCGTCGGGCCAAAGGTCTCGGCGTAGGCACGCCGGTCCATGCGGTAGCTCATGGGAACTCCTCAGTTGGGGCAAATATAGCTAGAACCACTCTAGAATGCGGGATTTCCCCAGTTTGGTCAATTGGCATACGGTTGCCGGTACTGAAGCGAAGGATTTTATGCTGTTATGCTGCGTTCGCCAAAAGGATAGCCCGAGGGAACGCTTCCCTCGGGCCATAGGCTCAGTACAATTCGCACAGTGGTTCGGCAGTCAGCGCGGCTGCTCTAGCTGGCCAGATATTCACGAATGTCGGACTGGCGCTTGCGGAGTTTGGTCAACGCCTCGCGCTCAATCTGGCGCACTCGCTCACGGCTGATTGAGAGCAGGTCGCCAATTTTGGCCAGGGTCATGGTTTTGCCATCGGACAGTCCAAAGCGCAGGGAAAGCACTTCGCGCTGCTGGGGGGTCAAGTCGCCCATGAGGCGCTCTAGATCTTGGCGCAGCGACACCTGAGTGGCGAAGTCTTCTGGTGAAGGGCCGTCATCTTCGAGCAGTTCACCCAGCTCTGTATCCTGGTTATCGCCCACCTTCAGATCAAGGGAAAGGGGCTGGCGCGATTTTTCGAGGTAGTCGCGCACCTGCTTGGTGGTGAGATCGCATTCAATGGCTAGCTCGGCTACCGTGGCTGCTCGCCCGTGCCGCTGCGAGAGGGTGCGCTGGGCTTTCTTCAGTTTGTTGAGCTTTTCGGTAATGTGGATGGGTAGGCGAATGGTGCGGCTTTTCTCGGCGATCGCGCGGGTAATGGCCTGACGAATCCACCAGTAGGCGTAGGTGGAGAAGCGATAGCCCTTGGTGGGGTCAAACTTTTCAACCCCGCGCTGCATACCAATAGTGCCTTCCTGAATCAGGTCGAGCAGATCGACGTTGCGCTTGATGTACTTCTTGGCCACCGATACTACCAGGCGCAGGTTGGCCTCCACCATCTTGCGCTTAGCCAGGTTGCCCTGACGGACAATCGTAGATAGCTCAGCTACGGGTAGCTCAACAGCCTCGGCCCACTGCTCTAGAGTTAGGCCATGCCCGACGGTCTCTTCGGTGGCCTGCCGCTTTGCTTCCAAGGCTGTCAGTTTTTGCACCTGCTTGCCCAACACAATCTCTTCTTCGTGGGTGAGCAGAGGCACCTTACCAATCTCCTTCAGGTAGGTGCGCACCAGATCGGTGGAATTTTGCACAGCTCTCATAATAAATCGACAACCTTAGGGAACAGCGTCGCAGGAACAATCGAACAGGTGGGCAGGCTACGGGCAGATGAGAAAATTACCGGTCAAAGGGTAATCGCTTCGAGAAACCCCAGCGGCAGGTTTACAATCCGCAACTCTTGCCCTAGGCCTAAGGACGAGACCGAACCGGGACCGGGATTGGCTCGGCTTCGAGAGCCGCTTGCTCAGCACGACGCTTAAGAATCGCACCGGCTACAGCTAAAGCGGCACCAGCTTCTAAAAGAATCTCAACAGTACTCATGGGTAAAGGCTTGTTAATTGCTTATGTAAACAAGTGTAACATTTATTAAAGAGAGCGTGAATGGTTATTAATACTCAGGCCGACCTCGGCAGCTGGGGCTATACTCCCTAGACTAAAGCCCTTGAAGTGGGTGTGTTGCATTCCAGAAGACATATTTTCAGGATTATTGAGAATAGGATTCTTAGAATTTAGGAGGAATGTTAATAAAAGTCTGAGTATCGACTCATTTCCTTAAGCATTGCTGAAATGCTCCTCAGGCGGAGAGAGACAGCTGAGAGCCCTGGGCGGTTTTAGCGACATCGATGCGGGTCTGAAAGGCTGCCCGAAAGTGGGGAATATGAGTGACGGTGAGAATGCAGGCGAAGTCGGCGGCGATCGCGTTGATGGCGGCAATCAGGCGATCGCAGCCCTGCTGGTCTTGGGTGCCAAAGCCTTCGTCAATAATCAGCAGTTGTAACGCCAGGCCCGATCGCTGGGCCAGCAGCCGCGCCAGGGCCAGCCGCAGAGCAAAGTTGACTCGAAACGCCTCGCCGCCCGAGTAGGTTTCGTAGGGGCGGGTGCCGTGGGCATCGGCAATCAAAATATCTAAGGTGTCGATCACCCCCTGACCGCGTTTGGTCGCCCGCTGGGTGACAAACTGCACGTGCAGCTGATGGGCGCTGAGGCGACCCAGCAGGTGGTTCGTTTCGGCCTCCAGCTGGGGCAGCAGGTTTTCGATCATCAGGGCCTGAATGCCGTTGCGGCCAAAGGCATGGGCCAGCTCCTGGTAGACTCGCTGCCGCTGGCGCACGGCAGCCAGATCCTGCTGTTTTTGAGCCAGCCCCTGCTGCAGGTCTTCCAGGTGCTGGCGGGCCTGGTCTAGGGCACCGAGCTGGGCCAGCAGGGCATCGCGCTGGTGCTGACGACTGGCGATCGCGCCTTCCAGATTCTCCAGGGCGCTGGGGTCGTAGGCCAGGGCCTGACCCTCGGACTCCAGGGCTGTAAGGGCGGCGCTAAGCTGGGCCAACTCCTGCTGCTGCTGCTGGTACTGGGTCTGTAGGCTGGCCAGCTCAGCCGTCTGGGCCGCGTGCTGCTGGTGGGCCTGCTCGAGGTCGCGGTGGCGCTGTCGCCAGACCTGGGCTGCCGATAGGGCCTGGCGCACCTGCTGATGGCGATCGATGCGGTAGTTGAGCTGATCGAGGGCGGTCTGGGCCGCCGCCAGCGCCGGCCCCGGCTCGCTCTGCTGGAGCTGGGCCAGGTCGGCTTCGTGCTGAGCGAGCTCGGCCTCCAGGTGCTGCTGCCGCTGGGTAAGCTGCTGTCGCCGCCGCTGCCCCTGCACCAGGTCTCGGTGTTTGATTTCGGCCCAGCGCAGGCGATCGACCTGGCCCCGCACCAGGGCGTGGTCGCGATCGTCGTAGGCCAGCTGGGCCAGAGTTTGGTCAATATGGTGCAGCTCAGCGCGGCGATCGAGGGCGTACTGGTTGGCGCTCAGGCACTGCCCCAGCCGCAGCTGTTCGGCCTCCAGGGCCTGCAACTGCTCTTGCACCGTCGCCTGGGAGGCCATTTGAGCGCTTAGCTGTCCCTGCTTTTGCAGCACCGGGGCGTAGGCCTCCAGCTCGGCCTCGACGGCGCGATACTCCTGCCTGAGCACCTGAATTTCTCGCTCTGAGACGGCCAGCTGTTCTCGAATCACCCAAATTTCTTCCTGCAGCTCCTGCTGCTGCTGGCGGTGGCGGCCTTCTACTATGGTGCGGTGGTGGGCGGTCAGGGGGCGATCGCAGAGGGGGCAGGCCGCTTCGGGCAGCCCCAGCAGCCCCAGCTTTTGGCCAATCTGGGCAATCTGGGTCTCGCAGCGGCGCTGGTTGGCCTGCAACACTTCCATAAAGCTGCGCCGCTCCAGCCCCTTTTCGCGCACCTGCTCCTGGTAGGCCCGGCGCTGCTCCAGGTAGCCGAGGGTGTCAGAAACCTCCTGGGCCGTGGCGACCAGCTGGGGGCGATCGCCCTGGTGCTGCTGCAGCTGCTGAGCGCTGGCGGCCAGTTCTTCGAGACGGGTCTGTAAGCGGGTCTGAGCCTGTTGTAGCTCGGCCTCCAGCTGTCGTCGCCGCTGCTGTAGCGGCTCGGCCTGAAGCTGAAGGGCATCGAGATGCTTGAGCTGCGCCTTAGCGGCTAAAAACTGCTCACGACTGGCGGCGATCGCATCGCTCTGGCTCAGAAGGTCGTTGAGATCGGCGAGTTGAGCCCGCACGGCGGCCAGCTGCATCTGGGTCTGACTCAGACGAGTGCGAAGGTCTTGGGAGTGAGCCTGCCAGGCGGCCTCCAGGGTCTGCCGCTGGGCCTGGAGGACCTGATACTGCTGAAACTGCTGGTTGAGCTGGGCATCTTCGGCCTCCAGGGCCGCTAGCTCAGTGATGCCCGCTTCGATCGCGGCAGCCTGAGCCAGTAGGGCCTCTCGCTGACGCTGTTCGGCAGTGCGGGTGGCCAGGGTAGCCTCGGTTTGGTGCAACAGGGTGTTGAGGTGACGCTGCTGCTGGCGCTGCATCTGAATCTGCTGCTCAACGCTACGGTGGCTTTGCGACCGGGCGCGCAGCTGAATCAGCCGCTGGCGATCGCTCGACTGCTGCTGATCTAGCTCGTGCAGGGTCTGCCGCAGCTGGGCCTGACGCAGCAGCGTCGGCTCGTAGTCGGTTAGCGTGGCGGTTAGCTCATCGAGCTGGGTTTGGCGCAGGGTGACCTCAACCTTCGCCTGGCGGGCCTGATCTTTGGCCCGTTCGGCTAGCTGGTCGTAGTGATTGAGCTTGAGCAGATCCGCTAGAATTTGCTTGCGATCGCCGGGCCGCTTCAGCATAAAGTCGTCGGCACCGCCCTGGCGCAGGTAGGCCGAGTTGATAAATGTGTCGTAGTCAAGCCGAAGGTGGCGGCAGATCAGTGCTTGGGTTGCCCGCACCCCCCGCTGGGTCAGCACCCGCCAGCCCGCTTCAGTGTAGACCTGAAACTCCAGGCTGGTGCCCTGGCTGCGGTGGCGGCTGCGAATCACCCGGTAGGTGTGCTCGCCCTGCTGAAACTGAAAGCTAACGCTGGCCTCCATCGCGCCCTGGTGAATGATGTCGTCATCGGTGGCGACCCGGCTTTGGCCCCACAGCGCCCAGGCGATCGCCTCCAGCAGCGACGATTTGCCAGCCCCGTTGGGCCCGGCCACGCAGACCACGTGCAGCCCGCTAAAGTCGAGGCTGGCATTGCGGTAGCTGAGAAAATTCTTGAGAGCAATGTGCTTAGGAATCATGGGTACGTTAGCACCACTGCCCTAAGCCTACAGTACAAGCGAACCCTGAGTACACCTGTATTTTGAAAAGCCAGCTGGTTCTACAACAAAAAGCGGCTGAGATGAGCACTCATCTCAGCCGCTTTTTTAGGTTCAAAATACGGAAGCGGTGGGATTTGAACCCACGAGGGAAGGTTTACTCCCCTACCTCCTTAGCAGGGAGGCGCTTTCGACCACTCAGCCACGCTTCCAAGAACAAGAAGTTCCTTGTTAGTTTAGCAGACACTTGGCCGAGACTTGATCGAACCGGACAACTTTTTTGGCCTGTTTGTCGATCGCTTAAGCGGATGGCTCACATAGTCGTGTCAAAACCCTACGCAGCGCGGCGCGGCTGCAGCTGCGGCCAGAGATAGACCAGCCCCGAAATCAGGGTGAGCGCCACCGCCAGCCAAAACAGCCCCAGGGCAGGCAGATCCCAGGCGGGTGGGTGAGGGGCAATCAGCAGCGCGATCGCCGCGATCTGCACCACGGTTTTGGCCTTGCCCCACAGGTTGGCCCCAGGCACCGCGCCGCCCGCCTGCAGCACCGGGTTGACGCGCCAGCCTGCGATCGTAATCTCCCGCGCCACAATTAAAAACACGCCCCAGGCGGGCACCTGGCCCAGTTCGATCAGCATCAGCAGCGGAGCAAACACCAGCAGCTTGTCTACCAGCGGGTCTAAAAATTTGCCCAGGTCGGTGACCTGGTTCAGCCGCCGGGCCAGGTAGCCGTCGAGCCAATCGGTGCCCGCCGCCACCACAAAAAGGGCTGCCGCCCACCAGCGCTGGGTTTCCGTCGGTGCCTGCAATAAGATCAGCAGCAGGGGCACACCCAGCAGCCGCGATACTGTAATCCAAGTCGGTAAATTCATGGCTCTAGGGTATACCGAGCCCAGCCGCTTTTACATCCTCTTCTGGGCGGGTACTGGCGAGGCAGCGGTGGCTAAACGGTTACCCTTTGACTTTGCCAAACCGGCGATCGCGCTGTTGGTAGGCGTAGATCGCCCGGTGAAACTCCGAGGCATCGAAGTCGGGCCACAGGGTTTCGGTGACATAAATTTCGGCGTAGGCCAGCTGCCACAGCAGAAAATTGCTGATCCGCATTTCGCCGCTGGTGCGAATCAGCAGGTCGGGGTCGCTAATGCCGGCGGTGTACAGGTGGCGGCCAAACAGATCTTCACTGATGTCGTCGGGGCTGAGCTGGCCCTGCTGCACCTGTTCAGCGATCGAGCGGCAGGCCTGCACAATCTCCTGCCGACCGCCGTAGTTAGTTGCCACCGTAAACTCAATGCCGTGGTTGTCCTGGGTTTGGGTAACGGCCTGGTGAATCTCGCCCTGCAGCGATCGCGGCAGCGCCGCCAGGTTACCCACAAAGCGAATGCGGACGTTTTCTTCCATCATTTCCAGCAGTTCCTGGCGCAGCACTCGCTCAAACAGCGCCATCAAAAAATCCACTTCTTCAATAGGGCGACCCCAGTTCTCCGTCGAAAAGGCGTAGGCCGTCAGCGCCCCGATCCCCCAGTCGCGGCAGCAGCGCAGCAGCGTTTTGAGGGTATCAACCCCCCGGCGGTGGCCCATAATGCGCGGTAGGCCCCGCTGTTTGGCCCAGCGCCCGTTGCCGTCCATAATGACCGCTACGTGCTGGGGCAGGCGATCGGGCTGGAGGTCGGCGGGCAGGGCATAGCGAACAACAGGCTTGGTGGTCATTTTTTCTCTCGGGGAGACGATGAGGGAAGACGAAACAAGCGCAGCACGTAGGCAGTCCCAAGGCTGCTCAGCCGCCGACCAAGGCTTCTGAGCTGGGGGGCCACCGCCTCGCGATCGACCGATTTCGAAAACTTAGACCGCAGAATACTGCGCAGGCGGCTGCTGGTCAGAGGCCGATCTAGGATACCGCCTTCCGCCAAAGAAATAGACCCCGTTTCTTCGGATACCACAACACAAAGACAGTGCTCCACCCGTTCGGTAATGCCCATCGCCGCCCGGTGGCGGGTGCCCAGCTGGCGTGAGGCCACCCGCTCAGAGATCGGCAAAATTACCCCCGCTGCCGCAATCCGTGCTCCCCGCACGAGCATTGCCCCATCGTGGAGCAGGGTGCTGGTTTGAAAAATAGTTTGAATCAGCTCCTTAGAGACCTCGGCATTGATGCGCACCCCCGGCACCGTAAAATCTCGCTCGTCGATCGGCTTATCAATTTCAAGAATTAAGAGAGCCCCAGTGCGGTTTTGCGACAGTTCCTTGACCGCATCGACAATTTCATCGATCACGTTGTCGGGCTGGGGCATCGTTTCGCGCGAAGGGCTGAGCAACTCCCACACCCGCCCCTGGCCCAGCAGCTCCAGCAGCCGCCGAAACTCCCCCTGAAGCATAAAGGCCATGGCCACTGCTGAGCCAATCACCAGTTTGTCGAGCACAAAGCCCAGCAGCGCCAGGCCCAAAAACTTGCTCAGCGCCGCCGCCAGCATTAAGAAGATCAGCCCCCGCACCATCCACAACGTGCGGCGCTCGCCAATAATGACTAGCACCACGTAGCTCAGCAGCAGCACCAGCACAATGTCCAGCGCCTGAAGCACGAACCTAACCTGGTCAAGGTTTGTTAGCCATTGCTCCCAGAGGTAGTTCATGCAGCGTTAGAGGATGGTGCCTGAGCGGCTGTGCGATAGGTGGCCTGATCAGCCCCCGGCAAAACCCTGTCCAAGGCTGGCTGCTGGGCTTAGGGTGACTTGGCTTTGGGCCGCAGGGCTTCAGGTAAGCAGTCCTGACGAAGCAGATCGGCTACGGTTTCCCGACGAATGATCAAGGTGGCGTCACCCTCGGTCACCAGCACTGCCGCAGGCCGAGGCACCCGGTTGTAGTTCGAAGCCATGCTGTAATTGTAGGCACCTGTGCCCGCAATAGTAACTACATCGCCGCTCTTCAACTCGGGCAGAGCCGCATCCTTAATTAAGATATCGCCTGACTCACAGTGTTTACCGGCCAGGGTAATGGTTTCGGCCAGAGGCGCAGCCATGCGGTTGGCTACCAGCGCTCGGTACACCGACTGATAGGTAATCGGGCGCGGGTTGTCTGACATACCGCCGTCGACTGAGGCGTAGGTGCGCAAACCAGGAATCACCTTTTGACTGCCGACGCGATAGGCGGTGACGCAGGCAGGGCCCACCAGCGATCGCCCCGGTTCGCACAGCAGCCGCGGCAGCGGTATACCCTGAGCCTCGCAAGCCGCTACTACGCTCTCGCACACGGTCTTCACCCAGGTATCAATGCTCGGTGGGTCGTCGCCCTCGGTGTAGCGAATGCCCAAACCGCCGCCCACATCCAGTTCCGTCAGCGTCAGGCCGTAGCGCTGAGCCGTCACCAGCCACTGGGCCATAACGCCGCCCAAGTCGGTGTGGGGGTTGAGTTCAAAAATCTGCGAGCCAATGTGGGCATGTACCCCCAGACAGCTGAGCTGGGGTTGCCCAGTCAGAAACTCAAACACCGCCTCGATCTGGTCGGGGTCAAAGCCAAACTTGCTGTCGAGGTGGCCGGTGCGAATGTATTCGTGGGTGTGGCACTCAATGCCGGGGGTCACCCGCAGCAGCACGGGCACGGTTTTGCCTGCACGAGTCGCGACTTCGCCCAGGGTTTTCAGCTCTAGCCAGTTGTCGACGACAATGCGGCAGCCCACGTCTACCGCCAGAGACAATTCTTCTAAAGACTTGTTGTTGCCGTGAAAGTAAATTTTTTCAGGAGCTGCTCCGGCTTCAGTGGCGGTCAGCAGTTCTCCCGCTGAGACAACATCAATGCCCAGCCCCTCATCGGTGACGATCGCGCAGATCGCCATACAGCTCCAGGCTTTAGAGGCATAGAGCACCAGCGCCTCGCCCGGATAGTAGCGCTCAAAGCCCTGACGGTACTGACGACAGGCCGTCCGCAGGGTGTGATCATCCAAAATATAGAGAGGGGTGCCAAACCGCTCGACTAAATCAACGACATCGCAGTCGCCGACGCTCAGGTGGTCGTCGGGGGTAACGGTGGCGGTCAGAGGCAAAAGCTGCTGGTTAGGAGACAGCGTTCCGTCAGGATTGGTGGGGGGGAGGTACTGGCGGCTATCGGCAGTCGAGGCCGGCACGGGAGAAGTCGAAACCATAGACGTTGCGCTCACAGAAACGAAAGAGGGATCAGGGTTTGAGTTTAAGGGGTAGCTGCCGCGACTCTAAAACCGGCGGTGGTTGACTGGGCTGAGCGCTACACCGTCGCGCCGCGACCCAACCCTAAGTGTACAATTAAGGGCTGTGCCAGTTTTTAGCCGGTTGAAATTGATCTAGATTTGGCCAATCAAGTTTTGGGCTACCTTTCTTGCCAGCCTCCGAGCCAAGACGATATTGCGGCCCTAGTCGCGCTCGATCAAAGCGCCCTGGGGGGGCTGTGGTCAGCAGAGGCCTACAGCCGTGAGATCGCGAGCCCCAACAGCCGGTTGCTGATGTTGGTTCATAGGCCCAATGCTACTGGGGGAGCCGTCGCCGATCTATCGATTGCTTCGATAGCCGACTTGCAAGCTGACGGGGGTAAGGGTTTAGCCCCAGCTGCGCCAGGGGAATCCATTAGCGCCACGCCAGATAAAACTGGGCCAGATCGTGAGCCAAACCATGAGCCAGACGAGCCTGAACCAGAGGCCCCTACCCTGATGGGGCTGGGCTGCTACTGGGCCATTTTAGATGAGGCCCACATTACCGTACTGGCCATCGATCCTCGCTATCAGCGGCGGGGGCTGGGTCAGTGGCTGCTGCTCAACCTGCTCTTTGATGCCTGCGACTATCGAAGATTGGCCCCCGATGACCCTATTGTTCTGACCCGCGCCACGTTAGAGGTACGCCTCTCCAACAGCCGCGCCCTGGCCCTCTATGAATCCTTTGGCTTTGAGACCCTGGGTCGCCGCCGCCGCTACTACCCTGACGGCGAAGATGCGCTGATTCTCTGGCAAAATTCCCTCAAAATGCCTGAATTTCGCGATCGCTTAACCCAGCGCTACAGCACGACTCGCCACCGACTGGAACGGCAGGGTTGGCAGATTGCAGATGAAAAAATAATGGGGAACCGAACCTGAAACCGAACCTTTAAAAGTTGAGAAAATTTACATTTTCTCAAATCTCAACCTATTGACCATTGGCGATCCCAAGCTGTTTTTGCAGTTTTAGGAGCGCGCTAACTAAGCGCGGTAAACCGGCTGTTTAGTAGGGCACAACCGACAAAAATCACTGTGCTAGAATTTGCCTATCCGGCACGCACCAGGTGATTAATACCATCATGTTTGAACGCTTCACAGAAAAAGCAATCAAGGTCATCATGCTGGCGCAGGAGGAAGCTCGTCGGTTAGGCCACAACTTTGTGGGCACCGAGCAGATTCTCCTGGGGTTAATTGGGGAAGGCACAGGCGTAGCCGCCAAGGTCTTGAAGTCGATGGGCGTCAATCTCAAGGATGCGCGTATCGAAGTCGAAAAGATTATTGGTCGTGGCTCCGGCTTTGTCGCCGTTGAAATTCCCTTTACCCCCCGAGCCAAGCGTGTGCTTGAACTCTCCCTGGAAGAGGCTCGTCAGCTCGGCCACAACTACATTGGCACCGAGCACCTGCTCCTGGGACTGATCCGCGAAGGCGAGGGGGTCGCGGCCCGCGTTCTCGAAAATCTGGGCGTCGACCTCTCCAAGGTACGCACTCAGGTAATTCGCATGCTGGGTGAAACCGCTGAGGTCTCTGCCGGGGGCGGTCAAGGCCGCACTAAAACCCCCACCCTCGACGAGTTTGGCTCGAACCTGACCCAAATGGCCGCCGACGGCAAGCTCGATCCGGTGGTGGGTCGCCAGAAAGAAATTGAGCGCGTTATCCAAATTCTGGGTCGGCGCACCAAAAATAACCCGGTGTTAATTGGCGAACCCGGCGTGGGTAAAACCGCGATCGCGGAAGGTCTGGCCCAGCGCATTGGCAACGGCGACGTGCCCGACATTCTCGAAGACCGCCGCGTGGTCACCCTCGACATCGGTCTGCTGGTGGCCGGTACCAAGTACCGGGGCGAGTTTGAAGAGCGCCTGAAGAAAATCATGGATGAGATCCGCACGGCGGGCAACGTCATCCTGGTGATCGATGAGGTCCACACCCTGATTGGGGCGGGGGCTGCCGAGGGCGCGATCGACGCCGCCAACATTCTCAAACCGGCCCTGGCGCGGGGTGAGTTGCAGTGCATTGGGGCCACCACCCTCGATGAGTACCGCAAGCACATCGAGCGCGACGCCGCCCTGGAGCGCCGCTTCCAGCCGGTGATGGTGGGCGAGCCCAGCGTAGATGAGACCATTGAGATTCTCCACGGCCTGCGCGATCGCTACGAGCAGCACCACAAGCTGAAGATCGCCGACGAAGCCCTGGAGGCCGCCGCCAAGCTCTCCGATCGCTACATTGCCGATCGCTTTTTGCCCGACAAGGCCATCGACCTGATCGACGAGGCCGGTTCCCGCGTGCGCCTGATCAACTCCCAGCTGCCCCCGGCGGCGAAAGAGCTCGATCGCGAGCTGCGCCAGGTGCTCAAAGATAAAGATAACGCCGTCCGTTCCCAGGACTTTGACAAGGCCGGGGAACTGCGCGATCGCGAGATGGAAATCAAGGCCGAAATCCGCGCGATCGCCCAAAATAAGGCTACCGAAGACGCCGAGGGCGAAGATATGCCCGTGGTGGGTGAAGAGGATATCGCCCATATCGTCGCCTCCTGGACCGGGGTGCCGGTGAGCAAGCTCACCGAGTCCGAGTCCGAGAAGCTGATGCACATGGAAGACACTCTGCACCAGCGTTTGATCGGCCAAGACGAGGCGGTGAAGGCCATTTCCCGCGCCATTCGCCGGGCTCGGGTGGGCCTCAAAAACCCCAACCGCCCCATTGCCAGCTTTGTGTTCTCTGGCCCCACTGGGGTTGGTAAGACCGAGCTAGCCAAGTCTCTGGCGGCCTACTTCTTCGGCTCTGAAGAGTCGATGATTCGCCTCGATATGTCTGAGTTTATGGAGCGCCACACGGTCTCCAAGCTAATTGGCTCGCCTCCGGGCTACGTCGGCTACAACGAGGGCGGTCAGCTGACCGAGGCGGTGCGCCGTCGCCCCTACACCGTGGTGCTGTTCGACGAAATCGAGAAAGCCCACCCCGACGTCTTCAACATGCTGCTGCAAATCTTAGAAGACGGTCGCCTCACCGATGCCAAGGGCCGCACGGTGGACTTCAAGAACACCCTGCTGATCATGACCTCCAACATCGGCTCCAAGGTAATCGAGAAGGGCGGCGGCGGCCTCGGCTTTGAGTTCGAGCAAGATCAGGCCGAGTCGCAGTACAACCGCATTCGCTCCCTGGTCAACGAAGAACTCAAGCAGTACTTCCGGCCTGAGTTCCTCAACCGTCTCGACGAAATCATCGTCTTCCGTCAGCTCACCAAGGACGAGGTCAAGGAGATCTCCGACATCCTGCTCAAGGAGGTGTTTGCTCGACTCACCGAGAAAAACATTCACCTGCAGGTCACCGAGCGCTTCAAGGAGCGTCTGGTGGAAGAGGGCTACAACCCCAGCTACGGGGCACGGCCGCTGCGTCGGGCGATCATGCGCCTGCTCGAAGACACCCTGGCCGAAGAGATTCTCTCGGGTCGTCTGGGCGATGGCGATACTGCCACCGTCGATGTCGACGACAGCGGCAAGGTGACGATCCAGGCCGAGCAGCGTCGCGAGCTAATCTCCGCCGAGAGCTAGCGACAGTCGCTACGGGTTGGGTAGAGCCCAGGGTTACCCAGCAAGGCTGGGACCGCCTACCTGCTTTATCCACCCGTAATGAAAGCTGTGTTATGTGTTGTTAAGAATGCCGTTCTCATTTTGGGGACGGCATTTTACTTTTTACCCCCATAGGTCATGCGCTGGCGGCCCAGAGCCGCTATGCTGGCAACACCATTTGAGAGGTTTCACCATGGGCGACACCACCAACTGCGAAAAATTGGCTGGCGTATTTAATCGAGCCAGTCAGCAGGGTAAAAGTGCCTTTTGTAAAATGCTTTGGGGTAACCAGCCCGAAACCGTTCAGGCTCAGCTCAAGCCTCTGCTCAGCGCTGAGACCATTGATGCCCTCCGCAGCGAGGATGAGTAGAGGTCTAGGGTTGCATTAGGTCACGGGTTTCCCCATCGGTCGTTTCCCTTGCTACAGTCGATAGGCGGATTGGAAAAGCATTGCAGGAGCACAGCCATGGACCAGTGGCAGCAGGGGGAAACAATTGATCTGGCGATTACCGACCTCAGCAGCAGTGGTGACGGTCTGGGGCGTTGGCAGGAGCGGGTCGTGTTTGTGCCCGACACCGTGCCTGGCGATACCGTGCGAGCGCGCCTGGTGCAGGCTAAGCCAACCTTTGGCCGAGCAAAAGTGCGGCAGCTGCTCACCCCCTCCCCCGATCGCGTGCGGGCCGCCTGCATTGTGGCTGATAAATGCGGCGGCTGCCAGTGGCAGTCGATTGACTACCCGGCCCAGCTGGCGGCGAAGCAGCAGCAGGTGCTCGATGCCCTGACGCGCATCGGTGGGTTTGAGGAGCCCGAGGTGCTGCCGATTTTGGCGGCTGAAGCGCCATTGGGCTACCGCAACAAAGCCACCTATCCCCTGGGGCGATCGCCGGAAGGCCAGGTCAAGGCGGGCTACTTTCGCCAGGGCAGCCACAAGCTGGTGAACCTCAACCAGTGCCCCGTGCAGGACGAGCGCCTGAACCCCCTGCTGGCGGAGGTCAAGCGCGACATTCAGGAGCGGGGCTGGTCTATTTATAACGAGACTAAGCACCAGGGGCGACTGCGGCACCTGGCCCTGCGGGTGGGGCGGCGCACGGGGCAGCAGTTGCTCACCCTGGTGTCTACCGCGCCCAACCTAAAAGATATTGAGCTGCAGGCCCAGGAGTGGCGCGATCGCTACCCCAGTCTCGTCGGGGTCTGCGTCAACCTCAACCCCGACAAAACCAACGCCATCTTTGGGGCCGAAACTCTGGTCATCGACGGCGTGCCCTACATCGAAGAAATGTTTGCGGGTCTGCGGTTCCGCATCCACGCCACGACGTTCTTTCAGGTGAATACCGAGCAGGCCGAGCGGGTGCTACAGGTGATTTTAGATGAGCTACAGCTCACCGGCAGTGAAACTCTGATTGACGCCTACTGCGGGGTGGGCACCCTGACCCTGCCGCTGGCCCAAAAAGCTAGACGAGTGGTGGGCCTGGAGGTGCAGCCCGAGGCCGTGGCCCAGGCTCTGATCAATGCCGGGCTGAACGGTATTGACAACGTGGAATTTCAGGCTGGAGACGTGGCAGAACGGCTGTCGCTGGCGGCGGCTAGCCTCAACGATCCGCTGGATGTGGTGGTGCTGGACCCGCCGCGCAAAGGCTGCGATCGCTCCGTGCTTGACACCCTGCTCGAACTGCATCCGCCCCGCATCGTCTACATGAGCTGTGACCCGGCTACTCTGGCCCGTGACCTCAAGGTGCTGCGAGAAGAGGGCGGCTACCGGCTGACTAAGGCCCAGCCTGCCGACTTCTTTCCCCAGACTCCTCACGTAGAATGCGTCGCATTTCTGGTAGCGTAAAAGCCAGTTGGTTTTTGCGCCCGTCCCCAGCTCCTATCCCTCAGCGCCTATGAAGTTCAGCACCATTGCCGACAAGATTCAGATTACTGCGGCCTCCAGTTTAACCACCGACCCCAGTCACGACCCAGAGATCGCCGGGGTTGCCGCCGTCGACCAGGCCTCAACCGGGACGCTGAGCTACATCGAGGGAGACAAGTTCGCCGCTTTTGTAGCCAAGACCCAGGCCAGTGCCCTGATTTTGCCTCAGAACCCCACCATGCAGGCCCAGGCAACCGAGCGCGGGTTAGCGTGGCTCAGTACGTCTGACCCACGACTGGCGTTTGCCCGCGCCATTGCCCTGTTCTACACCCCCTACCAGCCCGGCCCCGGCATTCATCCCAGCGCCGTCGTCGATCCGACCGCTGTCTGCGGTGAGCGGGTCTCGATTGGAGCCAACGCTGTAATTCAGGCCGGAGTGAGGCTGGGAGATGGCGTCTGTGTGCACCCTAACGTGGTGGTTTACCCTGAGGTGCAGGTGGGCGATCGCACCGTACTGCACGCCAACTGCACCGTCCACGAACGAGCCCAAATTGGGGCCGACTGCGCTATCCACAGCGGCGCGGTAATTGGGGCCGAGGGCTTTGGCTTTGTGCCTACCGCCCAGGGCTGGGAAAAAATGGAGCAGTCGGGCATTGTGGTGATTGAAGACGGCGTGCGGATTGGCAGCAACACCACCATCGATCGCCCTGCTGTCGGTACTACCCGCATTGGTCGGGGTACCAAACTCGATAACCTGGTGCACATCGCCCACGGCTGTCAGGTGGGCGAAGGGGTGGTCATGGCCGCCCAGGTGGGCATGGCCGGGGGTGTAATCGTTGGCAATCGGGTGATTCTGGCGGGCCAGGTGGGCATTGCCAATCAGGCTAAGATTGGCGACGGGGCGATCGCTACCGCCAAAACCGGCATCCACAGCGACGTTGCCCCCGGTGAAACGGTGGCCGGTTCGCCAGCGCTGCCCTACAAGGTATTTCTCAAGGCTTCGGCGGTGTACCGCCGCCTGCCAGACATGTATAAAACCTTTCAGCAGCTGCAAAAGCGACTGCCCTAACCCCACGTTCAGAAGCCGATGACCGCCGATTCTGCCAACCAGCCCGATATTCAGCAAGAGCTGCGGCTGAGCCGTCCGTTTACCCTGGCTGATGCGATCGGGCAGGAGGCCGGCAGCTTCATGAAGGGAGAATCGCCTATTCCCCGGCTGGTTCAGGCCAAGCACGGGGCTCAGCAGGCACTGAAGGAAGCCTTAACTGACGGCCCCGGTGCGCTGCATCAGGTACTCGATCGGTGGCTTTGTGACGACGAAACTCGCCTTAGCCAACATGTGCAAAACCCCGCTGAGGCCGTGAAAGATTTGCTGGAAGCAGTACTGCGATCGCCCGAAACCTTCTACGAACTCGTCCGTCAGGCCGATGTTACCTGGGGGCAGATCTACGACTGTCGCCCCCACTTTCAACAACCGGGTCAGCCCCCTCACCCCGACGATGAGTACACCCACGAGTCAGTCAAAGCAACCTTAAAAAACTGCCTCCACGTACTCAACAATCCCCCGCAGCTGGCTGTTGAGGGAGATGAACCAGAGGGTGAATTGAGAGACAAGATATAGCGATGGCTATCACTGCCGGTCAGTTTAGGCGAGAATGGGCTGCTAGTGTTCGACAGTAAGACACTACCTCGGGGGCAATTTGCCAAAAAACCGCTGTAGCCAAAAGCAACAGCGGTAGTAAGCACTATGGAAATTGCCCGATATTAGCCCTAAACAGCGAAGTCGGGATCAATGCCGCGCCATACAGCTACGAGCCGCCCCTGCACGTCTACTAGGTCGGCTGGAAACTCCATCACAGGGTAGTTGGGGTTAGCGGGTTTAAGCTGCACCTGGTTGCCCTGGCGATGGAAGGACTTGAGGGTGGTGCCGCTCTCAACCCGAGCCGCGACGATAGTACCTTCTCGAATGCCCTGGGGGTCTTTCACGGGGCGCATGATGACCACGTCTCCGTCCTGAATCATGGCCTCGATCATGCTGTCGCCGGTAACTTTAAGAGCGTAATCACCCGACTGAATAGGCAGACCGTTGAGGTCTAAGCGCTCAACGGCATCGGTGAAGGCTTCGTTGACAAAACCAGCGGCAATGGTGCCTAGAATGGGCACGCCCCGCACGTCATCTCGAACCCGAATGGTGCGAGCTTTGCCCTCGCTCCACTCGATATAGCCTTTGTTTTTGAGGTGCTCTAGACGGCTCTGAATGGGGGCAGGAGAGCGCAAATTCATCGCTCTCATCATTTGGCGAATAGACGGAGAGTGCTGATTGGCTCGAATGTAGTCTATTAGCCAGTCGTAGAGTTCCTGTTGGGCAGTTGTTAAGGGTTCCATAGGGTTTAGGCCACAGCATCAACGTCATTTCATGGAACAAGTGTACCAGCTAGGCGACAATCTGTCCACTGTAGCAGCAAAAAGTTGATTGATCTACCCCTGCCTTCCCACCGCGCCGTTGCGCAACTTTTGTTGCGCAACAAAAAGGGCTGCCCCAGGGCAGCCCTTAAGTATTGATAGTGCTGTTGGCTCTCAGCCGTAGATAGCTGAAGCCAGACGCAGTTTTAACGAATGTACTCTTTTAGAATGCTGTTGCGGTTGGGATGGCGCAGCTTGCGGAGAGCCTTGGCTTCAATTTGGCGAATGCGCTCGCGAGTGACGTTGAAAATTTGACCAATCTCTTCGAGGGTCTTCATGCGACCATCGTCGAGGCCGTAGCGCAGGCGCAGCACGTCGCGCTCACGGGGGCTGAGGGTGCCCAGTACGCTTTCAAGGTCTTCCCGGAGCAGGCTCTTAGATACCTGATCTTCAGGAGTTTCGCCATCCGACTCAATGAAGTCCCCCAGGCGAGAATCTTCTTCTTTACCAATGGGCGTTTCGAGGGAGATGGGCAGCTGAGCCGACTTGGCGATGAACCGCAGCTTCTCGATGGTCATCTCCATACGAGTGGCGATCTCTTCTTCGGTGGGTTTGCGGCCTAGCTCCTGGGAGAGCAGCTTGGTGGTTTTTTTGATGCGAGAAATGGTTTCGTAAAGGTGCACCGGCAGGCGAATGGTGCGCGACTGGTCGGCGATCGCGCGGGTGATGGCCTGACGAATCCACCAGGTGGCATAGGTTGAGAACTTATAGCCCTTTTCGTGGTCAAATTTCTCGGCGGCTCGAATCAGACCCAGGCTGCCTTCCTGAATGAGATCCTGGAAGGAAAGGCCACGGTTCATGTACTTCTTAGCGATCGAAACCACCAGACGCAGGTTGGACTGCACCATCTTGTCTTTAGCGCGGCGACCGATGTGCAGGCGGTGGCGGAAACTGCCCAGGCTGTAGGTTTGACCTTCGTCTTTGCTAACGGCTTCGGCCCACTCAGCATCGCTAGGATCATACTCTAGGGCATCGGCTAGCTCATCATAGATGCGCTCTAGCTTGAGCAGGTCGGCAATCTTGCGGGCGAGCTCAATTTCTTCTTCGGCCCGCAGCAGTCGGATGCGGCCAATCTCTTGCAGGTAGAGACGAATAGAGTCTTCGGTGTAGTGGCGTTTCTTGGTTTGAGTTCGGCGGCGGGTTACTTTCCCTTTAGGCGCTTTGTCATCGGCGCCGGCCTCGTCATCTTGAGCAACAAAATTCTCGTCGCCATCGTTATCGCTACCGTCGATCAGCAGATCGAGTTCAGTATCAGGGTCGATGGTGCCAACGAGCAGATGATTTGCTTGGGTCATGCCGCGATCCTCGTGCTCCTTAAGGTTGAAAGACAAAGACTGTGATCAGATTAACAGCTCTTTTCAGTAGATGCCCACAGTTCCGAAAAAGTGCGGATCTATTTTTTAGCGATCGGATGGTATAGGCCCAAACAGGTAGGCTGGCTATAGCACTGATCTTGAGCTGATGGCCTAGCTCGCTGTCGCCTCTACCAGGAGGAATACATTAGCGGAGCCGAAGCTTTTCAATTTTAACTGCAATATCAGGTGATGTACCACCCCAACTTTTGAGAGGAGCAGCCGAATCGGCTGAAAGGCTTAACTTTAGGGCATAAAGACAGAATCAAAATGAGTGCTGTGAGCCGTTAAAAAGAGAAGCTTGTAGAACAAACACACTACTTATTTGAGGCCTTATTCACCAAATTTGATATGGGTAAGACCTGTTTTGCTTTCGGCAACTGACATAAAGTTAGGAGGGTTTGAGTCAGATCATGGGGCAAAACTACTGAAGCAAACCCATTTCTTTTGTGACAAAACCCTTACATTTCTGGCGAGTAAGCCGCTGAGATTCGGTAAAGCTGCGGATGCCTAGATTAATCAGATTAAATCCAAGAAAAAACGGATCCAAATTTTTCTGTTTAAAGAAAACGGATCCGAAATTTCATGAAATGGATTGACCTTATACGTAGGCAAAAAATGTGCAGTGTGCTATATGCCGCTGCCACCCAAAAATTCTTCGATAACTCGATCTTGAAGGCGGCAGTAGGTGCCGTCTTTGCCCTGTACGGCCCCAACCAGCACTGGCTGGAGGCGGCTTTGCCCGATCGCCTGCACTTCTTTTTCTAGCGATTCAATGCGATCGAGCAGTGCCCGAATCACCTGGGCCTCAGAATCGGGCAGGCTGCCGTGCTCTAGCGGGTCAACCCGTTCGCCAGCGCGGTACACAACCCGCCCTGGTACACCGACTACGGTGCAGTCAGAAGGCACTTCTCGCAGCACCACAGAACCGGCTCCAATCCGCACGTTATGGCCCACATAGATGTTGCCAAGTACTTTTGCCCCAGCCCCAACTACGACGTTGTCGCCCAGAGTAGGGTGGCGTTTGCCGGTTTCCTTGCCGGTGCCGCCTAGGGTGACACCTTGATAGATCAGGGCATAGTCGCCCACAATGGCTGTCTCGCCAATGACGACCCCCATACCGTGGTCGATGAAGACCGCCTTGCCGATCGTTGCACCGGGGTGAATTTCTATGCCGGTTAAAAACCGTGCCAGGTGGGAAATTAAGCGCGGTACTAGCGGCAGGCCCAGGTGCCACAGCCAGTGGCTAAATCGATGCAGCGCCAGGGCGTGGAAGCCGGGGTAGCAGGTCAATACCTCTAGCCAGTTGCGGGCCGCTGGGTCACGCTCGAAAACGATGCGAAAGTCGGCAAGCAGAGTCTTGAGCACGGGCAGTGGGGTTAATGGCAGCTTCATCATCCTAGCGTGGGCTTGCCCTTGACTAACACCCACTCACAGGCAAGATTCTAGGGCTGATATCTCTAGCCCAGCTTTTTGGCTGAACTAGGGGCTGACGCTGAGGGAGTAGCTGTAGCGCTGCCCCTGGCTGTGGGATCCTACCCAGACGCGATAGGTGCCGGCTGGCCAGTTCTGATCTTGGATCAGGGCGTCGGGGTTGCGGCGATCGATGTCTTCGCCGCAGCGAACGGTGCCATCGGGCCCCTGCACCAGCAAACTGGTATCGTTGCCGCCGCTGTTGACCTGGAGGGTGAGCGAGGCAAGATCTTGCTGCAGGACCATGATGTGGTCGGGGTTGGTGTCGGCAAAGCCAGCGCAGATAATGCCGTTGCGATCGCGCCCAGCGATATTAGACAGCGCAGAAATACCGTTGGTGAAGCCGCTAACGCTGGCGGTGGGGGCGGCCCCGGAGAGCGTCAACGACTCAAAATTGGCCTCTTGAGCCAGGGTCGGCAGGGCTACTGCGACCATTGCCAAGCCTGCTGCTAGGGCCAAGGTTCTCTGCCGTTGAGTTTTCATTGCCGTGCCCCAGTCTTCTACAGTTCACTATCTATAGTGCTGGGTGATGGTGGCGATCGGTCGCCATAATAGACAGATATTGAAACTGTCTCTAGCAGCACTAGCCGAGTGGTTGCAGCCTATCTAGGGATGTCAAGCCATAGTCAAAGGAGGCACCAGCGATGGAACTGATTCTGCTGCTGATTTGTATAGTGAGCACCTGGGCGATCGCCCATACCATCGACAGTCTGACTCACCTGGGCCAGCTGCTGGTGCCGTCGCCCTGGCTGCTGGGGGGCATCGCCCTGGTGATAACCACCTGGCTCATGCGCGACTAGTGCAGCGTCAAGACTAAGAATTAGGGTTAGATGAAAGTCTGAGGTACCCTGTTCTGCATGAAGTTAGCCCGACTGTCATGCAGAAGAAGTACGTTGTTCGCTTGAGCGCAGACGAGCGCCACC